>NZ_JBEXZT010000010.1:0-250831 GCF_040631275.1 Streptosporangium sp. NPDC020145
CGCCCAGTCCTCCACCTTGATCACCCTCCAGAGTGACTGAAGGGGGGTCAGTTTTCGGCCGTCGCCACAGGGTCAGTTTTCACCCGTCGTCGACACAGCTTGCGGTCCAGTTCTTCGGCGGATGCAGCACACACCAGCAGCACGTCCCCGGGGTACGGCCTGCTGGGCAGGACGCTCCGGTAGGCGCTCCACAGGCCGGACCGCGAGCTGTGGAAGACGAGCCAGTCCGGGTGAGCCGTCTGTACGGAGTCACAGGTTCGATCCGAAAACTTAGAAACTTGACGAGGCCCTGCGGGAAGTAGCATCACGCCGCCCTCCCGCCCGGCGAACGCCGTCCACCGACCCTCGCCACCTCGGAGGTAAGGCGTCCCCGTCGAGCCGGTGAAGGTGGCGCGAGCCGAATCGCCCGGATCATCTCCGCCTCCCGCATCCGCTCCTCCAACCCCTCGGAAGTGGAGTCCTCGACGATCACCGGACGCGGACCGTCCCAGGAGGCCATCGCGTAGAAGGAACGTCGCCCCAGGCTGTAAAGAACCGTCCAGTCCGCCCACGACTGGTCGATCCGTTCAGCCTCGGCCCGCGCAGGCCCGTCCCACACCCGCCGATACACCGGCGCGTACGGCAGGCCGTCCCGATGCCGCCCGGTCACGAAGGCACCCCCTCAACAGCCGCGACGGCCTCCCGGGCCTTCTCCTCCTGCGCGGCCACGGCCTCCCGGACCTCCTCGAAGGTGTCGGCGTCCACGGTCGGCTCCGCACCGGCCCGCAACGCCGTACTCGGGAACGCCCGATTGCGGATCGCCCAGAACCGTCCGGCATCACTGATGATCAGCCGCCAGCCAGGGATCGTCTGGCAGGCCGGAGTCTCCATGAATCGAACCTCCTCTTCTGCTCAAGGGCCTGTCGGGTGGTAGTGGTTTCCGGGTAGAGGCCCTGTTTCGGGAAGTGCTCAGTGCGGTGTTCGATACGCGGTTGGCGTGGTCGTAGGTGTCTTCCGGTTGGTGGCCACCCTGGTAGGGCGGGTGCGATCATCCGTTTCGATCACCGAACGTTTGCGGTCAGCGCCCTTGGCCTGGGGTGCTGTTGTGCTTTTCCGCGATCAAGGACTTGCGTGGTCGGAGAGTTCCTTCTCGGCCAGTAGACGTAGTCGGCGCAGGAAGGCGGTGATGCCGGTCGCGGCGTCGGTGAGCGTCCAGGCCTGGCATATTGGTGGGCAACCGCTTCGGATGGTTTTCTCCGCCAGGTGGACGTGGTCGCCGTGGTCGCGGATGACGGCGAGTTCCGCGCCTGGCCACTGTGCGCTGGCCAGGCGCTCGGAGTGAGCGAGGAGGGCGCCTGTCACCGAGTCCCAGAAGGCGCTTTCGGCGCTCTCCGTTGTGGGGTATCGGTCCCCTTTCGACAGGCGGTCGCTGACGATGACCACGATGGGCTCCGGTTCCTCGATGAGGTGCCAGTGCTCGTCACGCCATCGGAATGTCAGGCGTGCGAGATGTGCCGGATCGTGTGGAGTTGTCACCCAGCCCCCGTTCTCGTATACGTTAACTGATTGGCGTATGCGAGAATGGAGACCGGTATCGTGCCTGTCAAGCCGTTCGACAAAGATCCTTCCAAGAAAGGGAGAACCGGTGCGGGGTCATGCCTACGAACACGTCGCGGCCGAGCTGCGCGAGGCGATCCTGCGAGGTGACCTTCCCGCAGGAACACGACTGCCCAGACACGCCGACCTCGCCCAGCGCTACGGCGTCTCCGAGATCGTCATCCGCAAAGCCATCGACGACCTGAAAGGCCAAGGACTCGTCGAAACACGCGGCCGAGGCGGCACCACCGTCCGCGAACGCCCACCGGTCCGCCGGATCTCCATGGACCGCTACCTCGCCGACGCCGGACCGCAGACCGTACCCCAGACCTCCTTCACCCGGGACGCGGGCATCGGATGGTCGGAATACCGCCTCGACAAGGCCTACCAGTGGATCACCGCGGACCCACGCCTGGCCGCCCTGTTCGGCGTCGAACCCGGCACCAGGGTCCTGGAACGCCGCTTCGTCTTCTACGCCAACGGCCTGCCCTCCCAGACCTCACGCTCCTGCCTGCTGGCCGCCGACGTCGAGGGCACCGCCGTCGCCGACCCGAAGAACGAACCCTGGCCCGGCGGCAACATCGCCCAGCTCAGAACCCTCAACATCGAGGTCGACGAGATCACCGAGGAGACCACCGCCCGCATGCCCGACGCCCAGGAGGGCGCGACCCTCGGCATCGGCAGCGGAATCCCCGTCTTCTCCATCGTCCGCCGCACCCTCGCCCAGGGCCGAGTGGTCGAGGTCGCCGACCCCATCGTCATCCCATCCGACCGCGCCATCCGCGTGGACCGCATCGTCCTGCCACCCCAACCCGAACAACACCGGCCCAGCTGAAACGCTCACTTTTGAGGGTGCTCGCCGTACCTCAGTTGCTACCGGATCTGGTCTGACGCCTTCAACGAGGGGATCGGTATGACCGAGCCGTGCACCGATGTCTCGTCTCGGCCTCTGGCGCCCGCGAGCGAATCCCGCTCCTGCGATGCCTGACCTGGGACTTTATCTTCGGCTCACTTATCACCCTGAAGGGTTCGCAACGCGGCCTCCAGTGGGTCGTCTCGACTCCGGCATCCTGGTCGCTCGTCACTCCCGGTCGGTCCCGGTGCTCTCCAGGACCGTGGGAAGCAGGGCGCGGAGGGCGGTGCGGACGGCTTCCAGGTCTACCGCTTCCGGGGTTATCCGCCACTGGGCGTGGATGCCGATGACGGTTCCCACCAGGACGACCGTGAACGCCTCCGGGGTGGTTCCCGGGGGAACGGCGTGTTCCGGGATCCAGGCTCGTACGGCCTCCCTGAGGGCCACGTGGAGCCGGGCGTAGTGGTCGCGGATCGGTGAGTCGGCCTCGACGGCCTCGGCGAGCAGGGTGATGAACAGGCGTGCGACGGGCATGCGGATGAAGGCCATCACCTGCTCCAGCGGGTCGCCGCGCACCTCCCCTGCGGCCGAGCCTTCTGAAGCCGGGCCGGAAGCCGAGGTTCCTGAGGCCGGACCGGACGCCGGGGCCGGGCCGAAGGCGGTCAGCATGGCGTCGAGGCGGTCGTCGATCACCGCCTCAAGCAGGCCCAGCTTGTTGCCGAAGTGCCAGGGGATGGAGCCACGGCTGATACCGGCCCGGTCGGCGATGTCGATGAAGCTCGTCTGCCGGTAGCCCTTCTCGGCGAAGAGTTCGGAGGCGGCCGTCACCAGCAGCCGGCGGCTCTCCTGCGTCATCTCGGTACGTCGCGTGGCCATGTGACCCATCAAACCAGGTATGCCCGATGACCTACCAAGTGCTGATCGATATATTCTGTGTCATCCAACATAGAAAGAGGCATCCATGCGTTGGGTCACCTACGAAACGGACGACGGCGACCGCGTCGGAGTGGTCGACGACGACCGGATCCACCCGATCGGGCCGGGCGTCAGCCTGATCGACCTCATCGGCCAGGGTTCGGAGAAGCTGCGCGCGGCCGGGGAGGCGGCACTGACCTCGGAGGCGCACACGGTCCCGCTGGCCGGGGTCAGGCTGCGCGCGCCGATCCCGCGTCCGCCCTCGATGCGCGACTGCCTGTGCTTCCTGGACCACATGCGCAACTGCCAACAGGCCATGGGGCGGCCGCGCACGCTCAAGGACGCCTGGTACCAGATCCCGGCCTTCTACTTCGCCGCTCCCTCGACGGTCGTCGGGCCGTACGACGACGTGGCGATCTCCCCGGGCAGTTCCTGGTTCGACTTCGAGCTGGAGATCGCGGCGGTCATCGGCCCCGGCGGCCGGGACCTCACCCCGGAGCAGGCCGAGGAGCGCATCGTCGGCTACACCGTCTACAACGACTGGTCGGCGCGGGACCTGCAGACGCACGAGGCCGCGCTGGCGATCGGCCAGGCCAAGGGCAAGGACGGCGCGACCACCCTCGGCCCGTTCCTGGTCACCCCGGACGAGCTTGAGTCCTACCTTCGCGACGGCAGGCTCGCGCTGCGGGTCGAGGCGACCGTCAACGGCCGGGTCATCGGCTCGGGCCGTACGGACTCCATGGACTGGAGCTTCGGCGAGGTCGTCTCCTACGCCTCACGCGGTGTCGACCTGCTGCCCGGTGACGTGTTCGGTTCGGGTACGGTGCCCGGCTGCTGCCTCGTCGAGCACCTGTCCCTGACGGACCCGGCCTCCTTCCCCGGCTGGCTGAAGGACGGCGACGTCGTCGAGCTGGCCGTCGAGGGGCTGGGCCGTACCCGGCAGACGGTTCGCGCGTCGGTCAGGCCGTACGCGCTGACGCCTCGGGAGAACCCCGACCGGCGTCCGCCGCGGCCCCGGGTGAACAGGGCGCCGTCGCGGCTGCCCTACACGCGCGGTCTGCACGAGGTCGGCGCGGACGTGTGGGCCTGGCTGCTGCCCGACGGCGGGTACGGCCTGAGCAACGCCGGGCTGGTCGCGGGCGAGGGCGCCTCGATCCTGGTGGACACCCTGTTCGACCTGCCGTTGACGGCCGAGATGCTCCACGCGATGGGTCACGTCACCGCTCGGCACCCGCTCACCCACGCCGTCCTCACCCACTCCAACGGCGACCACACCCACGGCAACCAACTGCTCGGCGAGGGTGTCGAGATCGTCGCCGCCACGGCCACCGGCGCGGAGATGCCGCACGAGATGCCCGCGGAGCTGCTGACCGCCACCCAGGTCATGGACGTCGGCCCCGCGACCCCCTACCTCCGTGAGCGGTTCGGGCCCTTCGACTTCGGCGGGATCCGTCTGAGGCTGCCCGACCGGACCTACGACGGGGAGCTCACCCTGGACGTCGGAGGGCGTGAGGTGCGCCTGACGAACCTCGGTCCCGCCCACACCGGCGCCGACACGGTCGTGCACGTGCCCGACGCGGGGGTGCTCTTCGCGGGGGACCTGCTGTTCGTCGGCTGCACGCCCATCGTGTGGAGCGGCCCGGTCGGCAACTGGATCGCCGCCTGCGACAGGATGATCGCCACCGGCGCCCACACGATCGTCCCCGGCCACGGCCCGGTCACCGACCCCGACGGCGTTCGCGCGGTACGCGGCTACCTCACCCATGTGGTCGAGCAGGCCGACGCCGCCCACGCCCGGGGCGTCCCCTTCGCGGAGGCGGCCAAGACCGTCGACCTCGGGGAGTACGCCACCTGGCTGGACGCCGAGCGGATCGTGGTCAACCTGCACCGCCGCTACCGCGAACTCGACCCCGAGACCACGCCCGAGCTGAACCGGCTGACGCTGATGGCGATGATGGCCGACTGGGACGCGACACGGGGGCTCTCGTGAGGCTCCCCGGAACCGCGCACACCCGCCTGCCCTGGCGGGTCCACGAACTCACCGGGGACTTCACGGTCGAGGACGTGTGGTCGTTCCGTACCCCCGGCGCCGGGCCCGACGACTTCCCCACGATGCTCGCGGCGATGCGAACCGCCGGGGGGATCGCGAAGCTGCCCCGGCCCGCGCGGTCCCTGTTCACCCTCCGCTGGAGGATCGGCGCGCTGCTCGGCTGGGACAGGCCGTCCTCGGGCGTCGGCGCGCGGGTCGGCTCGCTGCGCGACCGCCTGCCCGACGACCTCCGCGACGCCCCCCGTGGCGCCGACAGCGCGACCATGCCGCTCAGGGCGGTCTACGAACTCGACACCGAGTCCGCCAGGGAACTGGCGAACAGGACCGTGCACACCGTGATGCACCTGGGCTGGGTTCGAGGCGCCGACGGTGACCACGAACTGAGGATGGCCGTCCTCGTCAAGCCCAACGGCCTGTTCGGACGGCTCTACATGGCCGCCATCGCGCCCTTCAGGTACCTCGTCGTCTACCCGGCGCTGACCCGGCGCTGGGAACGGGCCTGGCGGGACCACGCGGAAAGGACGCCCCGATGAACTCCAGGATGCTCCGCTGGGCGAGCGGGATCATGATCACGCTGGGCGCGGGGCACCTGTCCGTGGTGGTGCTCACCGGCTGGGCGCAGATCTCCGACTGGGTACGGCAGGGCCTGTGGGCGGCCGTCCCGTTCCTCGGCACGAGCGGCGACACGGGTGAGCTGGTGGAGACCCTGCGGGACAAGACGATCTTCTGGGCCGGTCCGGGAGGCTTCGCCGTTCCCCTGGTCCTGCTGGGCTGCCTGACGTGGCACCTCGCCGGGCGTGGGGTGACCGTACCCGCCGGAGTCGGCTGGGGCGTCGCGGCGTGGTCCGTGGTGGGCGGCGTCGTCCTCGTGCCGTCCCCGTTCTTCCTCGGGGCCGTCGCCGGAGCGCTCATCGTCCTGGCGGCGCGGAGGGGAGTGGGTGCGCCGACCTCGCACGGGAGCTGAGCCGGTCACCACGGGGGCGTCCGGCTCACGCTCCCGGCGGGGCGTCGTCCGTCGCGACGACGCCCCGTCCGGTTCACCAGGTCTTGCCGGCCTGCTCGCGGATCGTGTGGTTGATCCGGTTGAAGAAGTTGGTCAGCGCGATCTCCATGGTGATCGCGTTCAGTTGCTCGCCGGTGAAGTGGTCGGCGGCGTGGTCCCAGATCTCGTCGGTCACGCCGGGGGCGCCGTCCTGGATCCGGGTGGCGGCCTCGGCCAGGGCGAGCGCGGCCCGTTCCTCGTCGGTGAAGAAGGACGTCTCGCGCCACGCGACGACGTGGTGCAGCCGCTCGTCGGTCTCACCGGCCTTCTTCGCCGAGGCGACCGAGGCGAAGACACACGGGCTGCAGCCGTTGATCTGGCTGACGCGCAGGTGGACCAGCGACAGCAGACGGCCGTCGACACCTCCGGAGTGAATCACCCTGTACAGCTTCGTGATTCCCTCGATCAGTTCGGGGCTTGCCGTACCTTTCAGACGTGCTTCCATGGTTCCTGCTCCCTCGTCGGTTACCTGAGCCCGTTCCGGCTCGTCATCACCCATGACGGAGCGGTTCTGCGGAAGGTAACAACATGCCCGACACCGGCCAGGCCAGGCCCGCCGACCCGATGGCCGAGGCGTTCGAGTCACAGCGCGACCGGCTGCGCGCGGTCGCCCATCGCATGCTCGGATCACACGCCGACGCCGAGGACGTGGTCCAGGAGGCGTGGCTGCGGCTGTCCCGCCAGGACGCGGCGGTCGCTGGTGACACCGCCGACACCGCCGGCATCGCCAACCTCGCCGGGTGGCTGACCACGGTGGTCGCCAGGATCAGCCTCGACGTCCTGCGGACGCGCCGGGCCCGCACCGAGGTGCTCCTGGACGACCGGCTGCCCGAGTTCGTGGTGACCCCCGATGACGGTCCCGCTCCCGAGGAGGACGCGGTGCTCGCCGACTCGGTCGGGCTCGCGCTTCTCGTCGTCCTCGAATCGCTCCGGCCGAGTGAGCGGCTGGCCTTCGTGCTGCACGACCTGTTCGCGGTGCCGTTCGACGAGATCGGCAAGATCCTCGGCAGGTCGACCGACGCCGCCAAGATGCTCGCCAGCCGGGCCCGCAGGAAGGTGCGGGCCACCGAGCGTCCGGCGGGTGCCGGTCGGGAGCGGCGCGAGGTGGTCCAGGCCTTCCTGGCGGCCGCCCGCCGTGGCGACTTCGAGGAACTGCTGCGCCTGCTCGACCCCGAGGTGAGGCTGACCGTCGACACCCCCACCGGAGAGATCGTCATCCTTGGCGCGACCAGGGTCGCGGCGGGCGCGCGGCTGTCCTCTGGCGCGGGCGCCCTCGGCCGGGCGGTCCTCGTCAACGGCCTGCCCGGCTTCGTCTCCTGGCATCAGGACGGCACCCCACTCTCCGTCCTGGCGTTCACCGTCACCGAGGGCAGGATCGCCGCCATCACGGCCCTCACCGACCCGGCCAAGCTCGCGCGGATGAACCTGCCCGACCCGGCGTGAGCCGTCGGGACCTGCTCAAAAGACGTGTGAAGTGCGAGGATCACTAGCAGAGTTACCTTTTACTGCGCTTCCGGAGGATTGGTGCGTTCTCTCCCCCTGGCCTGCGCGGTGGCACTGGCCGCCGCCACGCTCGTCCCCGCCCTGCCCGTTCAGGCCGCCGCGACTCCGTCCCTCCAGATCACCCGTATCTGGTACAACTCGCCTGGGTCACCCGATTTTGGGGCGAACAGCAGCCTGAACGGCGAGTACATCCAGGTCAAGAACACGACCCGGCGAGCGGTCAGCCTCAAGGGCTGGACCGTCCGCGACGAGACGCGTCGCTCCGACCACGTCTACACGTTCGGCGCCTTCACCCTCGGTGCGGGCAAGACGGTGACCCTGCGGACCGGTAAGGGGAGGAACACCGCGACCACCCGGTACTGGGGCAGGAGCGGGGGCACGCTCGCCTACATCTGGAACCAGACCAGGGACACCGGCTACCTGCGTGACCCCAGGGGGAAGCTGGTCGACTCCTGCTCCTACAACTCGTCCCGGGTCGAGTACGTCAACTGCGTCTAGGACCCGGTGAACCGCCGAGGAGCCCGCGCCGGAAGGGGCGGGCTCCTTCCGTTTGAGATGTCCTGCAACCTTTCGCTGGTTTGGCCGCGTTGGGAACCGGCGAGAGGAGATCACATTGGATCGTCACGACGGCTTCCGCGAGTTCGTGCTCGCCCGGCAGCAGGCGCTGACGAGGACCGCGTACCTGCTCACGGGTGACGCGCACCTCGCCGAGGACCTGCTGCAGAGCGTGCTGATCAAGGTCGCCAAACAGTGGCCCAAGCTGTCCGTTGACGGCAACCCCGAGGCGTACACGCGCAAGGCGCTGATGAACCAGTACATCTCGTGGCGGCGGCGGTTACAGCGGGAGTGGCCGAGCGCCTCTCCACCCGAGCGGGGCGCCTCCCACGACGAGGCGACGATCGACCGGATCATGCTGCGTCAGGCGATGACCAAGCTGACGCGTAAGCAGCGCGCCGTACTCGTGCTGCGTTTCTGGGAGGACCTCACCGAGACGCAGACGGCCGAGGCGCTGGGCTGTTCGGTCGGCAACGTCAAGAGCCAGACCCACCGCGCGCTGGCCCGCCTGCGCAGGCTCGCGCCCGAGTTGTCCGACCGGAGTTCCCTTTCCTTACTGCAGGAGGTGGCGGTATGACGAGGCTGCGCAGAGCCCTGAACGACCTCGCCGAGGAGGCGCCCTCGGCGGACCTGTCCGGCATGGTCGACCGGATCCTGACGGGGAACCGGCGCAGACGGCACACGACCGCCGTGCTGGCCGCCGTCGCCACGGTCGTCACGGTCGTGGCCACGGGCACGGTGATGGCGACCGTGACGCGGTCCCGGTCCCCGGAGGTGGCCGCGTCACTGCGGGCGGGCGCGATCGCCGACCTGCCCGGGGGGAACGTGGGACCGCTCGAATACGCGTACGAGACGCCCTGCAAGGTGGACAAGCGGAAGGCCCTCGACTGCTCCTCCGCGGAGTGGCGGGTGGTCACCCGCGCGGGCACGACCTACCGGCTGCCGCAGGCGCTCGCCATGACGGCCCAGAACCACCGCGTGCCCGTCTCGATCAGCCGGGACGGGCGCATGCTCGCCTACTACAGCAGGAAGGCCCGGGCGCACGTGGTGCGCGACCTCGTGGGCGGTTCCGAGACGACGTCCCCCGTCACGGTGAAGGAGTCGCAGATCGGCGCGGGCTCCATGCTCGTGCTCTCCGACGACGGCCGTCACGTGGTGTTCGACCCGCGCGAGGGGACCAAGAAGCCGGGGCTGCTGATCGACGTGCGCACCGGCACGACGGTGCGGGTGCCCGGCCAGTACGAGGCGGTCAGCGTGCGCGGCGGCGTCGCCGAGCTCGTCCGGTACCTCAGGACCGACCTGCGGCTGATGCCCGTCACCGGCGGAGGCAGGACGGTGCACTTCGACGGCACGTTCACGGGCTTCAGCGAGATCTCTCCCGACGGCCGTACGGTCGCCGCCTTCGAAAGACGCGACGCCAAGAAGTGGGTCCAGGAGCTGCGTACGCTCACCCTGCTCGACGTCGGCACCGGGCGCAGGGTGCGCGAGGTGCCCATCGGCGGCCTCCCGGAGGGGGAACCCGTCATGGCCACCGGTCCCTGGCTGAGCGGGTCGGAACTCACGGTCGTCGTGCAGGACTCGAAGCGCACCTATGTCTACGGGGTCGACATCGGCGCCGGGAAGACCCGCCGGCTGGCCGACCATCCGAACGCGCCGTACCTGACCCTGCCGGGGATCGCGAGTAACTGATCCACCGAGCGTGTGGGAAGGGCGTCGGACAAGGGGGCTCCGACGCCCTTCCGGCGTTCAGCTGGAGAGTTGGCCGTGACGGGCGCGCATGCCGTCCACGAGGGTCTTGAGGGCGGCGGCGGTCGGCAGCCAGGGGTCGGCCAGAGACTGGGTGGCCTGGGCGACGAGCTGGTCGGCGAGGTTGGACACCGGCGTCGCCGCGTTCGTCACGTCCGCGGCCCACAGGTAGGCCGCGTTCCCCGCGGGCAGGGGCGTCCCGGCCGCCAGGACGTGCACGGTCTGCTGCGCCTGACCCCAGCCGACCAGCCGGTGCAGGTCGGCCAGGACCTCCTCCATCACCGCGAGGTCGTAGGCGGTGATCAGGGGAAGGACCGGCGAGGTGTCGACCGGGGTGGTGGAGCGGCCGCCGGGCCCGTGGTGCAGGGTCATCGAGATCTGCTGCGACTCCAGCATGAGCTGCCGGTACAGCAACTCGGTCGGCGCCTCATCCAGCCAGATGTAGGAGTTCTGGTACTTCTGGACGAACACCATGTTCTGCCACACCCACAGCGACCGCGCCCAGCCCTTGGTGAGACGCTCCTGGGCCTCCGTCAGCGCCTGGCGCACCCTGGTCTCCTGCGGAACCGTCAGGGCCGGACCGGCGGCCGGGGCGAGTACGGCGAGCGGCGCGGGCGCGGGCAGGACGAGGTTCGTGTGGCGCCTGGCCACCTCGGCGTAGTGGTCGGCGTTGGTCTTCATGGCCGGCCAGTCGACCGTGGCGAAGCCCGCCGCGCCGAAGTAGATGTGGTCCACGATGTCCTTGCCGGCGATGTGGAAGGACTCGTGCAGCAGGGTGCGGACCCGGCCGTCGGTGCGGGCGTCCGCGAACGCCATGGGGACGGTCAGCGACTCGGGTGACGACACGGCCCCGGCACCCTGGATGGCCAGGTCACCACGGCTGTCCAGCAGGATCATCCGGTTGTCGTAGAGGCGCCTCAGCCCGTTCGCGGCGTCGGTGAACCTCTGCTTGATCTTCGGCAGCCTGGTGCCGTCCGGCAGGTTGAAGACGGCGGTGATGTGCGCGTCGGCGTTGCCCGCCGCGATCTGGGTGAAGGCGGTGGTCGCCTCGTCCACCATGGTCTTCAGCACCGCCTGACCGGCGTCGCCCGGAGGCTGGTTCTGCCGGTTTCCGGCCTGTGCGACGTACGGGGTCCTGTCGGCGAGGACCGCGATCAGCTTTTCCAGGGTGTCGTTGGCCGCCGCGTTCGCGTAGTTCAACGGGGCGGCGGTCCTGGCGTAGTTGTCCACGCCGGTACTGCCGAGCGCGACCCGCAACGCGCCCAGGTCGGCCGGCCGGACCCTGTCGTAGGCGCGCCGTACCAACCGGTGCAGCGTCGCACGGAGCGGAGGCTGGGGGAGCTGGGGGTGGGTGAACGGTTCCTGCTGGGTCACACCGCTTAACGGCAGCATGAATTCCCTTCCACATCCGCGTTTTCCCTCGCGACGGATGTCGCGTATGTCAGATATGACACCCACCACAGAAAATGCGTTTACCGCCCGGGCGAATCCCCCCGGCCGCGTCGCGCTGAGGGCGGTGAGGCGAAGGCCGACAGGAACAGGAAGCCGCCGGCCATCGCGAGCCGACGTTGCGGAAGCTCTTGCGTGCCTTTGGTGAAATATCCCGGTCTAATAGGAAATATATCTACTTTAGTCTAATTGTCGCCATTGTGATCCACTGCGAAAATCGCCGCATGCGACGCAAAACACCTAAATTGCAGGTCATGACGGTCGCCATGTTGGTCGCCGGTATGACGTGGGCCGCGACGGGCGCGGCGTCCGCGCAGATCTCCCCCACGAAACCGCCCCTCGATCCGGCGGGGACCGAGAAGGACCCGCCTTTCACGTTGGGGCAGATCATCGCCGAGTACGGGAACACCGACCTCTGCGAACCGGGAAGCGGACCCGGCGGACCGGCCTTCAACGCCTTCGGAACCCAGCCGGTCCCGTTACCGGGGCAACGCGTCGTCAGAATCGTCATCACCGGTGACTCCTACATGTCCGGTGAGGGGACGAGCGACTACTACAACAAGAAGGGCGTCGTCCCTCCGCCGATGATTCCCGGGCCCAACGGGCCGGTTCCCGCCCCCGGATACTCCGCCGAGGACTACCAGACCGACTGGCGGCACAGGTCGCCCAACGCCGCCGTCATGGTGGCGATCGACCAGTTGCGGCGGGCCAATCCCGACGTCCACTTCGACGTACGGTTCAACGCCTCCTCCGGCGCGTCGTCGCAGCACTACTTCGTCCGGCAGCTGGACAACGAGAACCGCGACAACCCGCCGCAGCAGGAGGGCATCACCCGGGAAACGGACCTGGTCATCGCCGGATTCGGCGGCAACGACGTCCAGTTCGGGCCGCGGGTCCAGGACATGCTGAAGGGGGGCGCCGCGCAGAGCGCGATCATCAGAAACAACCTGCCCCTGCTGGACACCTCACGCGCGGACGAGACCGAATGGGCGGACTCGGCTCCCCCCACTCCTCCGCTGCAGCGCCCGCTCACCACTCCCTCGACGCTCTCGGCCCGCTATGTCCAGCTGGTACGCGCGATGCACGCCTCCGGGGGTTCGAAGACGAGGGTCATGCTCGTCAACTACCCCCAGAGCGTGAAGGCGGGGCAGCTGCCGACCGGGGTGATGGGCAGGCTCCTGAACTGGCACAACACCAACCTCGACCAGCTGGAGCCGCTGGCGGGCCAGTTGACCGCCTCGATGAGGAAGGCGATGCAGGTCCTGGTCTCCCACGGTGTCCAGGCCGACCTGCTCGACATCCAGAACGCCTTCGCCGGACACGAACTGGGCAGCCGCAGCCCGTACGTCCGCAACCTGGCCATCCAGGCGGGGCCCACGACCTTCAACAGGGTCCAGCAGACCGCGCACCCCACCAGGGCGGGCGCCGCCGTACTGGCGAACTACTACGCGCTGATGATCGCGGCCGAGGTGGGCGTCAAGGCGGTGCCCGAGGCGGGCGCTCCGGCACCGGACGCTCCGGCCCGCCCGTGCCAGTCGTCGACGGTGTGGGAGCCGCCGGACTGGACCCCGAGCGGCGGCGGTTCCACCGGCGGCGGCGGTGGCGGTGGCGGAGGCAGGGGCGGTTCCCCCTGGGCTCCGACGGGCGTCGTCATCGGCACCCCGCCCTCCTCCTGGCTCTTCCCCGGCGGCGGCAACCCGGGCAACCCCGGTAACCCGAACCCCGGTACCCCGGGCTCAGGCAACCCGACCGGCACCGACCACGGCACCGTCGTCGTCCTTGAGCCGGTCAAGACGGTCCGGCCGGGTGACCCCGTCCCGGACCCCAGCCTCCTGAACCCCTTCCCGACCGGGGTGCCGAACAGCGGCGGAACGACCGCCACCTGTCAGCAACTGCTGTACATCCCCTGCACCCCCACCATGGTCAAGGTGCCGATGCAGTAAGGGCGCGGGCCCTCCGGCGCCGGAGGGCCCGTACCGATGGTCATGAGGCCGGATCGGCGGCGAGGCGGTTCAGCTGCAGGTCGAGGGTCGCGACGGCCGTGTCGCGGTCGGTCTCACCCAGCATGAGCGCGTCGGCGAGCGCGCCCGCCGCGCCGAGCAGGATGCGCGCCTCCGCCTCGGCGGCGACGGCCGGACCGTAGGACTCGGCGACGAGCCGCGCGACGGCGGCCGTCGCGGCGGACAGCCCCTCCCGGTAGAGCCGGTGGAGCTGGGGGTTCGCGGCGGTCGAGGCGAGGAAGGCGTGGCCCGTCAGGATCTGTTCGGCGCCGAGGTCCACAAGTGCCAGGAGGACCTGACGCAGCGCCGTACGCGGCGGATCACCCGGCCGTACGGCTGCCGCGAAGGCGCTCTCGATGTCGTGCCGCCGCATGGTCGCGGCCAGCCGCAACAGCTCTTCCTTGGCGGGGAAGTAGTGCTGGACCAGGCCCTTGGAGATCGAGGCCTCCACCGCGACGCGCCCGACGGTCACCGCCTCCGGGCCCTCGCGCACGCACAGCCGAAGCGCCGCCCTGGCGATCTCCTCACGCCGCGCGTCGTGGTCCACGCGCTTCGGCATCGTCACCTCCGTGGAGCGTTTACAGTACGATCGTATCGTAAACGAGGGGGTTGCCATGGACACCATCGCGCCGAACGTCGGAGCGGCATTCAGGGCGGACAGGCTCGGTCACTTCCACGACGCCGCCGCCTACGCCAGATATCGGCAGGCCTACGACCGCGCGCTGGCGACCCTGCCCGCGCCGAGCGCGACGCTGGACGTGCCGACCGACTTCGGCACCGTCCGCGCCTACCGGTTCGGGCCCGCCGACGGGGTGCCGCTGTTGCTGCTGCCCGGTCGTGCGGCGGCCGCGCCCATGTGGGAGGCCAACCTGGCGGGCCTGGCGAGGAACCGCCCGGTGTACGCGGTGGACCTCATGGGAGAGCCGGGCCTGTCCGTGCAGACCCGGCCGCTGGCCTCCTCCGAGGACCAGGCGGCCTGGCTCACCTCGCTGGTCGACGCCCTGCCGGAGCCGGAGCTCCACGTGCTGGGGCTGTCGATCGGCGGCTGGTCCGCGCTCAACCTCGTCGTCCGCCGACCGGCCGGGATCCGCTCGCTCGTCCTGCTCGAACCGGCCGTCACCTTCGGTGGCATCACCTGGAAGGTCGTCGTCGTCTCCCTGGGGTCGGTGCTCCCCATGCCCGGCGCGGTACGGCGACGCCTGCTGAGCTGGATCTCCGGCGGCGCCGACGCCTCGGAGGACGAGCCCGTCGCCGAGTTGATCGCCTCCGGCATGCGTGACTTCACCGCCGCCCTTCCCCGGCCCGACTACCCAACCGACGAGCAGATCGCCGGGATCGACCTGCCCACCCTGGTGGTCATCGGCGGCCGGAGCATCATCCACAATCCGGAGAAGGCCGTGGCACGGGCACGCCGCCTCCTGCAGCACGGCACCGTCGAACTCTGGCCCGAGGCGTCGCACGCCGTCAACGGCGAGTTCCCCGAGCGCGTCGAGACCACCGTCAACGCCTTCCTGGCCGAGGTCGAGCGCCGCTCGTGAACATGACGTCCGTCAACTGAGAAAGCGGATCCGGCGGCCGTCGAGCTCCGGAGAATCACCCCGAAGGACGACCCACAACCACGGTGACCGCGACCGCGGCGACGCCGGTGCGGCCGACGCCCTCGCCTCCCCATCGAGGAACCGTCCGCCCCGCTGCCCGTCGGCTGCGCCACCCGGTGGTCAGCCGCCCCCTCCGTATTCGAGGATTCTCCAGGGGGCGTCGTCCGACTGCCTGCCGACCAGGAAGCTGTAGGGGTAATGGCGGTCGTCGTCAGGAGGCTCTTCGCTGCACCGGCGGATCTCGACATCGACGTGGACTCTTTGAACCTGCCGATAACCGCCGGGTCCATAGGTGTCGGAAATCGGTCTGCCGACTTTGGAGACCTTCACGTCGGCCCACGTGTTGATCGGGTCGTTCAGCCAGCCGTGGAAACGCCGGTGATAGGACGGCGTCGACAAGGCGCGGGCCGCGTCGGGGTCACGCGCCGCGACGGCGGCGAGATAGGCGCGGACCACCACGTCCGCGGCGGCGTCGTCCTTCGGCATGGTGACCGGTGGCCCCTGCGAAACGTCGCACGCGGCACAGCTTCTGCCGTTGACCAGGAGGAACAGGATGGTCAGCGCGAGAACCGCACGCCCCGGCTTCGTTCGCACAATGCTCCGATCCTGGCGGGGAAAACGACCAAGTCCTTGCTCCCGGCGCCCGTCAGAATAGCCTGATCTCCGTGATTCAAAAGAATGTCATCCGGCGAAATGCTCAGGTGGTGAAACGCTCGCGGTAGTCCGTCGGGGTGACGCCGAAGCGCTGTCTGAAGACCCGGTGGAGTGTCTCGACGGAGCCGAGGCCGACCGTGTTCGCGATGGTCCGCAGGCCGCTGCCGGTGTGGAGCAGGTGCCGCGCCGCGGCCTCCACCCGGATCGTCTCGACGTAGTCGGCGGGTGTGACCCCGACCTGGCGGCGGAAGAGCCGTGAGAAGTGGCGGACGCTGAGACCGGCCCGGCGCGCGAGCGCCTCGTTGGAGAGGTCCTCGGTGAGGTGGTCCGGTATCCACGCCTGCAGGCGAGCGATCCCGGCGTCCGATGCCGAGGGGTGCGCGAGGAGTTCACTGAACTGGCTCTGCCCGCCGGGCCGTCGCATGTACATGACGAGCCACCGGGCGACCCGGCGGGCCAGTTCGGCGTCGTGGTCCTCGGCGACCAGGGCGAGGGCGAGGTCCATGCCCGCGGTCACCCCGGCCGACGTCCAGATGTGCCCGTCCTGCACGAAGATCGAGTCGGGGGCGACGGTCACCTCGGGGTGGTCGGCGGCGAGCCGTTCCGCCGCCGCCCAGTGCGTCGTCGCCCGCCGTCCGTCGAGCAGCCCGGCCGCCGCGAGGATGTGGGCCCCGACGCAGACCGATGTGATCCTCCGTACGTCGTGGTCGGCGAGGGTGGTGAGCCACTCGACGAGCGGTTCGGCCCGCAGGACCCTGGGGCCGGTCGTGTCCAGCACCAGGCCACCGGGCACGATCAACGTCCCGATCTCGCGGCGCAGCTCCGTCCAGGAGACGTCGGCGGCGATCGAGGCGCCTCCCGCGCAGCGGACGAGGCCCGCCTCCGGTCCGGCGACCACGATCTCGTAGCCGGGTGCGCCCTCGCCGAGAAGGCGGTCGGCGGTGGAGAACACCTCAAGCGGTCCGGCGACGTCGAGCAGTTCGACACCGTCGTACACGGTGATCACGACGAGATGCGAAGTCACGGTGCCCACTCTGCCGTACGGATGCGATGGCCGGATATGACATGTGCATGTCCTTGCGGACATCGGTTTCGCCGATCGACGATGGTGATCGTCCATCCACCGGTGACGTACGGAGCACCCGATGATTCCCTCGATTCCCGACTCGCCCATCGCCCAGGCGGCGGTCGCCCTCGCCGCCGAGGCCGAGCCCGTGGATCTGCTCAACCACAGCTACCGCACCTACCTCTTCGGCCGGTACCTGGTCGCCGAACCCGGGATCGACGAGGAGGCGGCCTTCGTCGCGGCCATGCTCCACGACCTCGGCCTGGCCGAGGACTACCGCGGCGAGGCGGAGTTCGCGCGCGTCGGGGCCGACCACGCGTGCCGCTTCCTCGAAGGGCGTGGCTGGGATCCGGACCGGATCCACCTGGTCGAGGAGGCGATCCTGCGGCACGCCAACATCCACGCCGAGGAGGTGCCCGAGTACCGCGTGATCCAGGCGGGGGCCGCCCTGGACGTCGGCGGACTCGGCTACGAGCACGTCAGGAGGGATGATCTCTCCGGCGTTCTGAGGGCCTATCCGCGCCTCGGCTTCGCCTCGCACATGCGCGACCGCTTCCTCGGCGAGATCCGACGGCACCCGGAGGGTTCCTTCGCCGAACTGGAGCGGGCCCTCGGGGCGACCGACCTGATGGGCGCCAATCCGATCGACAGGCTGGAGGAGTAGCCGCCTCAGGGGCTTTCTAGCACGGTGCCGATCAGGGCGGTGCCGCGGTCCGTGCGGCCGCCGGGGCCGGGGTGGTAGCCGACCTGGTCGGCGGTCAGTTCGCCGCCGCACGACCGGCAGGTCACGGTGGCCCGGGTGTCGTCGCCACAGGTGTGGTGCCGGACGATCAGCGGCGGCCCCGTGTCGTCGGCCTCCCAGCGGTCGCCCCACGCGGTCAGCGCGAGCAGGACGGGCACCAGGTCCCGGCCCTTGTCCGTCAGGTGGTAGCCGTACCGGTCGGGCCGTTCGGCGTAGCGCTCACGCCGGAGCAGGCCGCCCTCCACCAGCCGTTCGAGGCGCTGGCTCAGCACGTTGGTCGCGGCTCCCAGATCGCGCTGGAGGTCGTCGAACCTGTGCAGGCCGAGCGTCACGTCACGCATGATCAACAGTGCCCAGGGATCACCCACGATCGCCGCGGAACGGGCGATCGAACATGCGATGCCGGTGAAGTCCGTTCTGGTCATATTTGAGTCCCTTGCTTAAAGCAAGTCAGCAGGATACCTTGCGCTTCATGTATCACGCTATTGTGCGGTCCGTTGTCAGGAGAACCTGGCGCAAGGTGGGCGCGGGCGACTACGGGGCGGCGGTCGCGATGGCCGCTCCCGATGTGCGCTTCCGGTTCGTCGGGGACACGGCGCTGGGCGCGGACGTGCGGGGCCGCGACGCGTTCCGGGCGTGGTTCGCCCGTTTCGAGGAGCGTCTGCCCGGGGTCCGGCTGAGGCTCGTCGACGTCGTGGCCAACGGCTGGCCGTGGAACACCAAGGTCGCGGTGTGCCTGCAGGTCGTCGGCACCCTGCGGGACGGGACGCCGTACCGCAACCTCGCCATGCAGTGGGTCACTCTCCGCTGGGGCCGCATGGTCGACGACGTCGTCGTCGAGGACACCCTCAAACTCGACGCGGCCCTGCGCGGTTCCGAGGCCTGAATTCCCGGCGCGGGGGCACGGGAAGGCAGGGAGAGGGAAACGCGACGCGGGGACGGCGCCGGGCACCGTCCCCGCGTCCGCGGGCCGTACGGGATCAGATCAGCGAGTGGACCTGCAGGGTCTCGGTACGGCCGGGGCCGACACCGATGGCCGAGATGCGGGCACCGCTCATGCTCTCCAGGGTCTTGACGTACGCCTGGGCGTTGGCGGGCAGGTCCTCGAAGGACTTGGTGCCGGAGATGTCCTCCTGCCAGCCGGGGAACTCCTCGTAGATCGGCTTGGCGTGGTGGAAGTCGGTCTGGGTCATCGGGATCTCGTCGTAGCGGACCCCGTCCACCTCGTAGGCGACGCACACCGGGATGCGCTCAAGGCCGGACAGGACGTCCAGCTTGGTGAGGAAGAAGTCGGTGACGCCGTTGATCCGGCTGGCGTAGCGGGCGATGACGGCGTCGAACCAGCCACAACGGCGGTTGCGGCCGGTGGTCACGCCGTACTCGCCGCCGGTCGTGCGCAGCCAGTCGCCCATCTCGTCGTCGAGCTCGGTCGGGAACGGGCCGGAGCCGACACGGGTCGTGTAGGCCTTGAGGATGCCGATCACGCGGGTCAGACGGGTCGGCGGGATGCCGGAACCCGAGCAGGCGCCGCCGCTGGTCGGGGAGGAGGAGGTGACGAAGGGGTAGGTGCCGTGGTCGATGTCGAGCAGGTTGCCCTGACCGCCTTCGAGCAGCACGACCTTGTTCTCGTCGAGGGCCCTGTTCAGGATCAGGGAGGTGTCGGCGATGTGCGGCTTGAGACGCTCGGCGTAGCCGAGGTACTCGTCGAGGACCTTGTTCGCGTCGATGGACCTACGGTTGTAGATCTTGGTGAGGATCTGGTTCTTCTCACCCAGGGCGATCTCGATCTTCTTCTGCAGGATGCCCGGGTCGAGCAGGTCCTGGACCCGGATGCCCATGCGGTAGATCTTGTCACCGTACGCGGGACCGATGCCGCGGCCGGTCGTGCCGATCTTGGCCTTGCCGAGGTAGCGCTCGGAGACCTTGTCGAGGGCCTTGTGGTGCGGCATGATCAAGTGCGCGTTCGCGGAGATGAGCAGACGCTCCGAGGAGACGCCACGGGCCTGGAGGCCGTCGATCTCACTCAGCAGCACACCCGGGTCGATGACGACACCGTTGCCGATCACCGGGATGACGTTGGGGGAGAGCACTCCCGTCGGCAGCAGATGCAGCGCGTACTTCTGGTCGCCGATGACGACCGTGTGTCCCGCGTTGTTGCCACCCTGGTATCTGACGACGTAGTCGACCTGGTCACCGAGCAGATCGGTCGCCTTGCCCTTGCCCTCATCGCCCCACTGGGCACCCACGAGAACGACAGCCGGCATCGTTAGTCTCCAACCGCAAAAACCAAAGCCCCTGACGCAATCGCGACAGGGGCTCTTGCGAGGTGAGAATACCTGACCTGGTGGGAAATGGGGATTGTCCGTTTCCTGGCGGGTCAGCGTCCGTTCAGTTCCTCGGCGGCGGTGGCGCTCGAATCCCTCAGGAACTGCTGGCAACGTTCCGCCTCGTCCTTCTCGCCGATGGCCTGGGCCGCGCGGCCCAGAGCGTGCAGGCAGCGCAGGAAACCGCGGTTGGGCTCGTGTTCCCAGGGGATGGGACCGTGGCCCTTCCAGCCCGCCCTGCGGAGCTGGTCGAGACCGCGGTGATAGCCGGTCCTGGCGAAGGCGTAGGAGGTCACCGCGTGTCCGGCGGCGAACGCCTCGTCGGCGAGGGCGCCCCAGGCGGCGGGGTAGGCGGGGAAGCGCGCGGCGACGTCTGAGGCCTGGGCGCCGGACTCCAGCGCCTGCCTGGCCTCGGGCAGGTCGGGCAGCCTGGTGGGCGGCGGACCGGCGAGAAGGTTCTCGGATTCCATAGAGACAGTCCTACCCGTTGGGACGGGGTCAGGCCAAGATCGGCCGCCTGAGACGTGCCTTACTTCTGCGGGCTCAGCGGCGGTAGCCCGGGTGGACGCCGGGGGTGAGGCCCTGCTGTACGGCGACGGCCTCCAGGAGGGCGGCGAGCTGTTCACGCTGGGCCTCGTCGAGGGCGGCGCAGATGTCGTTCTCGTGCGCGGTGCCCACCTCGCGCATCCCGGCCATCACGCGTGAGCCCTCCTCGGTGAGGTACAGGGCGTAGTTGCGGCGGTCCTGGGGGTTGCGCCGCCGTTCGACGAGCCCCTTGCGCTCCAGGCCGTCGACCAGCGTGACGACCCGGCTGGGCACGACCCCGAGCTCTCCGGCCAGGGACTGCTGGCTGCGTCCGGGGCGCATGGCGATCATGCGCAGCAGACCGACGTCCGAGGGGGCGACGCCCAGGGCGCCGACCCGCTCGGCGAAGCGCGCCGCCGCGTGCGCGCCCACCTGCGAGAGCAGGAACGCGGTGCCCCTGGGCTTCGACCATGGCGCCGTCCCGCTGTCGTGCTCCTCTGTGGTCATGGAGCGATGGTAGCTGTAGTGAATAGTTCTCTGCTATGAATAGTTCAGTAAAGAGAACGGAGAAGAGCGTGTCCCACGACATGACGGGCAGGGTCGCGCTGGTGACCGGCGGCTCACGGGGGATCGGTGCCGAGACCTCCCGTGTCCTGGCGGCCAGCGGCGCGAAGGTCGCGGTGAACGGCCGCGACCGGGCGGCGATCGACGAGGTCGTCGCCGACATCACCGCACGGGGAGGTACGGCGCTTGCCGTACCCGCGGACGTCACCGACGAGGACCAGGTGTCGGCCATGCGCGAGCGGATCGAACGCGAGCTCGGGCGGGTCGAGATCCTCGCCGCCTTCGCGGGCGGCTCCGGGGCGCCCGCCCCCACGGCCGATCTCGGGGCCGCCCGCTGGCGCGCGGTCATCGAGTCCGACCTGACCTCGGTCTACCTGACGGTCTCCGCGTTCCTGCCCGCCATGGTCGAGCGGGGCCGGGGCGCGATCGTCACCATGTCCTCGACGGCGGGACGCCACCCCGGCGGGGCGAACGCCGCCTACGCCGCCGCGAAGGCCGGGGTGGTGATGTTCACCAAACACCTGGCCAACGAGGTCGGCGGGCACGGCGTCCGCGTCAACTGCGTGGCCCCCTCGGCCGTGCTCAACGAACGCATGCGGCGGTTCATGTCCGACGAGCAACTCGACGGGCTGGCCGCCTCCTACCCCCTGGGCCGCATCGGGCGTCCCGAGGACGTCGCCCAGGCCGTCCTGTACCTCGTCTCGGACGCCTCGTCCTGGGTGACCGGGGTCACCCTCGACCTGACCGGCGGCCGGGTGATCGTGTGAGCGAGACGACCGTACGGCGCAACGGCCAGGGCGGCCCTCCGCTGAGCGTCCTCGGCGTCGTGTTCACCGTGCTGTTCCTGGCCGGGATCATCGTCAGCACGATCATGGCGGGCGGCGCGACCTTCCCCTCGCCCTTCAGGGACGGGGTCGTCGACTACTTCAGGGAGAACGGCAACGCCGTCGCGGTGACCGGGTTCCTGCAGTTCGCCGCCTCGGTCCCGCTGGCCGTCTACGCCGCGACCGCCTCGGCCCGGCTGCACAACCTCGGCGTCCGCGCGCCCGGCGCCGTCATCGCCCTGACGGGCGGCGCGCTCGCCTCGGTCATGCTGACCATGTCCGCGCTGTTCAGCTGGACGCTCTCGCGCCCCGAGGTGATCGCGGAGCCCGGTGTGGTCCGCGCGCTGCACTTCCTGGCCTTCGCCGCCGGCGGCGTCGGGCACGTCGTCTTCCTGGGACTGCTCATCGCGGGCGTCGCCGTACCGGGCTGGCTGGCCGGGCTGCTGCCGCGCCCGTTCGCGCTGGCCGGCCTGGTGATCGCCGTGGTGGCCGAGCTGACCACCCTCGTCATCCCGCTGACCGGGCTGGCCGTACTGCTGCCCGTGGCCCGTTTCGGCGGCATGGCCTGGCTGGTGGCCGCCGGATTCCTGCTGCCCCGTACCCGGACCCGCGGCAACGGCCGCCCGACCGTCACGAAGGAGACCCCGTGAACACCGCGATACTCGAAAAGCTCATCAGGTTCCAGCACCCGGAGAAGGTCCTCGGCTATCTCGGCGGGCTCGACGACACCCGCGTCGCCGCGCTCTTCGGTCTCGACGAGGACGCCTACCTGCGGATACGCCGCGACCACGAGGACCAGGTGCGCCGGACGGCGGAGGAACTGCTCGACGACCCGGCGTTCGCCGCGAAGGTGGACAGGCTGCCCTTCGAACCCGGCCTGCGCGTCGTGGCCGTCGGCGAGAGCACGACCGACGACCTGCTGTCCTGGTTCGAGATCCTGCGCCACCTCCTCGCCCTGCGGCGTCCCGGCGACGGGATCGTCCTGGTGAACACGGCCGTCTCCGGGCAGACGAGCACCCAGGCCCTGGCCGGCTCGCCCGCGGTGGCCTTCCAGCGGCCCGACTGGGTGCTGTGCATGCTGGGTGCCAACGACGTGCGGCGCTTCGGCGGCCCCGAGGGGCCGATCCTGGTCAGCCCCGCCGAGACCGGCCGCAACCTGGGAGCGCTGCGCGACATCGTCACCGCGCGCACCGGAGCCCGCTGGGTGTGGGTCGCGCCGAGCCCGATCGACGACGCGCGGGTCGCGGCCTACCAGCCGTTCCTGCAGGGCGGCTTCTCCTGGAGCGACCGCGACCTCGACCCCGTGGGCGCCTTCCTGGCCGCCCAGCCGGAGCCCGTGGTCGGCGGCGGCCCCGCCGTCGCGAAAGAGGGCGCCCACGCCCACCTCGACGACGGGGTGCACCTGTCCCTCGCGGGCCAGCGGGCCCTGGCCGTCGCCGTGGTCGAGACCCTCGCGGACCTCACGTGAAGCTGATCGTCTTCGGCGCGACGGGCGGCACCGGCCTGCAGGTCGTGGTCCGGGCCCTCGACGCCGGTCACGACGTCACCGCCGTCGTGCGGGACCCGGCGAGGCTCGGCGCGGGCGGTGCCGTGGGTGGGGCTGTCGGTGGTGCTGTGGGTGGGGACCCCCGGCTGACCGTGGTCCGGGGCGACGTCCTGGAACCCGCGACATGGCGGCAGGACGTCGGCGGCCACGACGCGGTCCTGTCCTGCCTGGGCAGCAGGGACCGCAAACACCCCACGACCGTCTACTCGCGGGGCACGTCCAACATCATCGACGCCATGCTCGGCACCGGGGTACGGCGGCTGCTGTGCCTGTCGTCCGCGGGCCTGGAGATCCCACCGGGAACCCCCTTGGCCCAGCGCCTGGTCACCAGGCTTGTCATCCAGCGCCTCTACCGGTACGGCTACGCCGACATGGCAGCCATGGAACGCCTCGTCAAGGCGGGCTCCGTGGACTGGACGATCATCCGCCCGCCCATGCTCACCGACAAACCGGCGACCGGGCACCCCCGCGCCGCGATCGACGGCCACCTGGAGGGACTGCGCAGCGTCTCCAGGGCGGACCTGGCCGACTACATGATCGGGCACGTCGAGGACCGGGAGACCTGGGGAAGGACGGTCGAGGTCGGTTCGTGACCCGGTGTCCGGCCCCTCGACGGGGGTGGGCCGGAAACGGTTTCCCGGCGGTCCGCCGTCAACCCCGAACGAGGCGGGCCGCCGGGATCTCCGAACGAGGTGACCCGCCGGAGCCTCCGAACGAAGCGGCCGGTCAGGGCCTCCGGACGGGGCGGGCCGCCGGGATCTCCGGACGAGAGGAGCCCGGGTCCGAACGCGGACCCGGGCTCGAAGGACTCAGGCCCAGGCTCAGGTGAGCCTGGTGCCCGCGGACTTCAGGTGCCGGCAGGCCTCGGCGATACGGTCCGCCATGGAGGTCTCGGCCGCCTTGCCGTACGAACGGGGGTCGTAGGCCTTCTTGTTGCCGACGTCGCCGTCCACCTTGAGCACGCCGTCGTAGTTCTTGAACATGTGGTCGGCGATCGGGCGGGTGAAGGCGTACTGCGTGTCGGTGTCGATGTTCATCTTGATCACGCCGTACGAGATCGCCTCGTGGATCTCTTCGAGCAGCGAACCGGAACCGCCGTGGAAGACCAGGTCGAAGGGCTTCTCCTTGCCGTACTTCGTGCCGACGGCCTCCTGGATCTCCTTCAGCACGCCGGGACGGAGCTTGACGTGGCCCGGCTTGTAGACGCCGTGCACGTTGCCGAAGGTCGCCGCCAGCATGTAGCGGCCCCGCTCGCCCAGACCGAGGGCGTCGGCGGTGGCCAGGGCGTCCTCGGCCGTGGTGTAGAGCTTCTCGTTGATCTCTCCGACGACGCCGTCCTCCTCGCCGCCGACGACGCCGATCTCCACCTCAAGGACGATCTTCGCGCGGGCGGTCTTGTCCAGCAGCTCCTGCGCGATGTCCAGGTTCTCCTCAAGCGGTACGGCGGAGCCGTCCCACATGTGCGACTGGAACAACGGGTCCTGGCCGCGGGCGACGCGTTCGAGGGAGATGTCCAGCAGCGGCCGCACGAAGCCGGGGAGCTTGTCCTTGGGGCAGTGGTCGGTGTGCAGGGCGACCGTCACGGGGTACTTGGCCGCGACGACCCTGGCGTACTCCGCCAGCGCGGTCGCGCCGGTCACCATGTCCTTGACGGTGGTTCCGGAGAGGAATTCGGCGCCACCGGTCGAAACCTGGATGATGCCGTCGCTCTCCGCCTCGGCGAACCCTCTGAGCGCGGCGTTGAGGGTCTGGGACGAGGTCACGTTGATCGCCGGGTAGGCGAACTCACCGGCCTTGGCCCGGTTGAGCATCTCAGCGTAGACCTCTGGAGTCGCGATGGGCATCGGTGTCATCTCCCTAGAGACGGCGGTGAACTGCTGGCGCGGGGTCCGGCCGGGGCCAGGCCCTCAGCCAGTATTCCGGGTTCCTTCCCAGCCGGACAGTCCGGGCAACACTTGTGCCCGCGAAGATCTCTCGATCCGGGGGCTTTGCCCGGGTAGGCTTCACGCCGATGGACCTCCTGCATAACATCCTCGACCCGAAGTGGTGGCTCGGCCTTCTCGGCCCGTTCGCCACCATCGGCGTGCTCGGCATCATCTTCGCCGAGACCGGGCTGCTGCTCGGCTTCTTCCTGCCAGGTGACTCGCTGCTCGTCGCGGCGGGGGTGTTCAGCACGGCCGAGGCGGCCAAGGCCATACCCGGCCTGGAACCGCTCTCGTTCCCGGTGCTGCTCGTCCTGGCTCCCCTCTGCGCGATCGTGGGGGCCCAGCTCGGCCACCACCTCGGCGCCAGATACGGCCGCAAGATGTTCGACCGGCCCGACTCCCGGCTCTTCAAGCGGGAGTACGTGGAGAAGGCCGAATACTACTTCCAGCGGTTCGGCCCGGCCAGGGCGGTGGTCATCGCCAGGTTCATCCCGATCGTGCGGACGTTCCTGAACCCCGTCGCGGGCACGCTCGGCATGGACGCCAAGCGGTTCTTCCTGTGGAACTGCGTCGGCGCCGTGCTGTGGACCGACAGCCTGTTGATCTTCGGCCGCCTGGTCGGCTCCGCGGTGCCCAACGTCGACAGGTACATCCTGCCGGGCGCCCTTGTGATCATCCTGCTGTCCGTCATCCCGATCATTCGGGAGGTCCTGAAGAGCCGCAAGGAGGGCAAGGCCGTACAGACTCCGCAGGGCAGGCACCACCGGGGCGCGCCGACCGGCACCCCTGGTGAGCCCGGTCTCTGACCGTTCTTCCTCAGTCCGGCCGAAGCCCCTCCCAGGTCCGCTGCCTGCCGCTACTCTCCACACTGTGGGACGCCACAGGTCTGATCCGATGGGTATAGCGCGCCTCGGCCTCGCGGCTCTGGCGGTGCTGGCGCTCGTCGCCTTGGTCGTGATCGGCGTCAGGTCCCTGTCGGGAGCGCTCTCCGTCGCGGCCCCGAAGCCGACGCCGACCGTCACTCCGCCGTCCCCTGAGCCCTCCGCCGCCTCGCCGCGGCGGGTGCCCACGGTCGTGGTGCGGTGTGTACGGGAACGTTGCCCCACGGTCTTCCTGAAGGAGGCCGGGGGCGACGTGCTGATCAACCGGGAGATGGACGACGGCGAGCAGGTCCGTTCCTTCGAGCGGAAGCTCGAAGTGGTGCTGGCCGACTCCGCCTCGGTCAAGGTGCTGGTGAACGGGGAGGAGCGCCCCCCGGGCAGTCCGGGGAAGCGCCAGGAGTTCACCGTCTCCCGTGACTGATCAGGCCAGGCCGAGGTCCCCGAGGGTGTAGGCGGTCAGGTACGGCAGGCCGGCGGCGGCGATCGCCGAGGCCGCGCCACGGTCCACGATCGTGGCGACCGCGACGACCTCGGCGCCCGCCTCGCGCAGCGCCTCGACCGCCGTCAGCGGGGAACCACCGGTCGTCGAGGTGTCCTCGACGGCCAGCACCCGCCGCCCGGCCACGTCCGGCCCCTCGATCCTGCGCTGCATGCCGTGCGCCTTCTGCGCCTTGCGGACGACGAAGGCGTCGAGCCTGCGGCCCCGCGCCGCCGCGGCGTGCAGCATGGCCGTGGCCACCGGGTCGGCGCCCAGCGTCAGCCCGCCGACGGCCTCGTAGTCGAGGTCCTCCGTGAGGTCCAGCATGACCCGGCCGACCAGCGGCGCCGCGTGCCCGTCGAGGGTCACCCTGCGCATGTCCACGTAGAAGTCGGCCTCCTTGCCGGAGGACAGCACGACCTTTCCGTGCACGACGCCCTTGTCCTTGATCTCGGTCAGCAGGTTCTCGCGATCGCTCATGGCAACAAGGTTAGGGTGGCCGCCGAGAGCCTCGTGCGGCGGGCGAATCCACGTGCCGCGGGGGCCTCAAGAACGGGACAAACTGGTACGGTCTGCGTAAACCCTCCGGCGTATGGTCATGCGCGGGTCGAATCGTCGGGATTCACCCTCGGACGATCAGCGGCTTGATTACCCTGAGAAAGGGCCGCCTGTTCTGGTCTCTCAAGGGGTTCTTTCAGGCGTTTGTGAGCCGGAAGGGCCGGGCCACGCAAGAAAGGGCGGTTTCGCGTGGATCGCTGCGCGCTTTTCGTGGACGCTGGATATCTGCTGGCCGACGGCGCTATGGCGGTGCACAGTACCCGTCATCGGGAGGAGGTCTCGTGGGACTACCGGGGACTGCTCTCCCTGCTCAACGAACTCTCCAGGGAACGCACCGGCCTGCCGCTGCTGCGCTGCTACTGGTACGAGGCCACCGTCGAGGGCCGTCGCACTCCCGAGCATGACGCGCTGGCCGACCTTCCCGGGCTCAAGCTCCGCCTGTCCCGCATCCGTCCCGGCCGCCGCGAGGGTGTGGACGCCCAGGTCCACCGCGACCTGATGACCCTGGCGCGCAACGGCGCGGTCTGCGACGCGGTCGTGGTCAGCGGCGACGAGGACCTGGCCCAGGTCGTGTGCGACGCCCAGGACTTCGGGGTCCGGGTCACCGTCGTGCACATCACCGCGGACGGCAGCTGGGCCGTCTCGCGCTCGCTCCGCCAGGAGTGCGACGACCTGATCGAGATCAGCGCCTCCCATCTGAGGCCGTACGTCACCGTGACGTCGAGCGTCTCGGTCGGCGTCACGGTCACCCCCGCGGTGACCTCGGCGACGACCGAGACCCCCGCGCTGCCCACCGGCGGCAGGACGAGTGCGAACGGGCAGGCCCCCGTGGTCTCCCTCGGCACCGGGCCCTCGCAGACCGGCCCCATGCCCGCCGTCCCGCCCTCGCGGGCCGCCCACGCGCTGCCCACCTATCCCGGCTACTCGACCGAGCCGCCTCCGCCCGCGCCCCCGGCGCCGCCCGTCCCCCAGTCGCAACCGCAGCCGCAGCAGCAGGCTCCGGCCCCGCCCGCCTCGTCCGGCCAGGGCGGTTCGGCGGGCTCGCCGCAGCCGCCGTACGGCTCGGCGGGCACCGGCGGGCCCTCGGCCTACCGGCCGGGTCAGATGGGCGCCTACACCGGGCCGCACCCCGCGCCCGTCCCGCAGCAGAGCACGGGCGGCAACGGCACGACCACCCTCTCCGAGGCGGTGAAGGCCGCGCACAAGGAGGGATACGACTTCGGCGAGTCCGTCGCCAAGGACGCCCCGGCCCTGTGGCTTGAGGCCGTGCTCGCCCGCAAGCCACGGATGCCCTCCGACCTTGAGGCCCGCCTCCTGCAGGGCTCCTCCCTGCCGATCGACTTCCTGCTGCACGACGAGGTCCGTCACGCCCTGCGCCGGGGCTTCTGGGACGCCCTGGAACGCGCCCGCCGCTAGGTTCCCGGCCCCGGGGCCGCCGCGTGAAAGCCGTCGCCTGAAAACGGTGAGGCCGCCGGGGAAGGTCCCCGGCGGCCTCATGATCCGTGTCAGGAGAGGGCGTCGAAACCGGCCCTGAGATGGTTGAGACGGTGGGAGAGGTCGGACAGGGGGCCGACGAGGTTCGGGTCGCCACTCTTGCGGGCCAGCTCGACGACCCGGGCGAGCTCCTCCTCAACGGCCGTCAGCCGCCCGGACAGCTCCGGCAGCACGGCCGTATGGACGTCGGCCTCCCCCGAGGGGATCTCGGAGGCCAGCCGGTCACGGAGCATGAAGGCCTGCTCGGCCAGACGGCGGTTCATGTTGTACAGCTCGACGAAGACCGCGACTTTGGCCCGCAACACCCAGGGGTCGAACGGCTTGGTGAGATAGTCGACCGCCCCGGCCGCGTAACTGCGGAAGGCGTAGTCGGGGGCGCTGTCCACCACCGTCAGGAAGATGATGGGGATGTTGCGGGTACGCTCACGGCGCTTGATGTGCGAGGCGGTCTCGAACCCATCCATGCCGGGCATTCGCACATCCAGCAGGATCAGTGCGAACTCCGTGTTGAGCAGGGCCTTCAACGCCTCCTCTCCCGATCTGGCCCGTACGGGCACCAGATCGAGCGAACTGAGGATCGCCTCAAGCGCGATGAGGTTCTCCTCCCGGTCGTCGACCAGGAGGATCTTGGCGCGGTCCGCCATCTACTGTGCCCCTTCGTTGGAGTCGTCCGCCGGCCTGCCCCTGGTGAGCCAGCCGCGCAGCCGTTCCAGTAGCCGGTCGACGTCCACGGGCTTGGGAACGTAATCCGAGGCACCCGAGGCTATGCTCTTCTCCCGGTCGCCGCGCATGACCTTGGCGGTCAGCGCGATGATCGGCAACTCGGCGAACTGGGGCATCCGGCGGATCGCCGACGTGGTCGCCCAACCGTCCATCTCGGGCATCATGATGTCCATCAGCACGAGGGCGACGTCCTCGTTGCGTTCGAGCTGCTCGATGCCCTCACGGCCGTTCTCCGCGAAGACGACCGTGGCGCCGTGCCGTTCGAGCACGCTGGTCAGCGCGAACACGTTGCGGATGTCGTCGTCCACGATCAGGATCTTGGTCCCGGTGAGCGGATCGTCGCCCTTCCACGTCTTGGTCTCCTGCTTCGGGAAGTGCGAGACCGGCATCTCCTCCGGCATCGGGATCTCGGGCAGCTCCTCGGGCTCCTCGGCCACCCCCACGATCGTCTGGCCGCGCGGCAGCGTCTCGGAGACGGCGGCGCCGCCGTCCCGTGAGGCCAGCGGGCCGACGTAGGAGGGCGGGAGGTACAGCGTGAAGGTGCTGCCCTGCCCGACCTCGCTGGCGACGTGGATCTCACCGCCGAGCAGGCGGGCGATCTCCCGGCAGATCGACAGACCGAGGCCGGTGCCGCCGTACTTGCGGCTGGTCGTCCCGTCGGCCTGCCGGAACGCCTCGAAGATGAACTCCAGCTTGTCGGCGGCGATGCCGATGCCGGTGTCGATCACCTCGAAGGCCAGGGTGCCCTCGGCGCCACGCAGGGTGTCGTCGACGTAGGGGACGTTCGAGGGGGCGCGGACGACGCGCAGCCGTACCTCGCCCTTGGGGGTGAACTTGATCGCGTTGGACAGCAGGTTGCGCAGCACCTGCTGCAGGCGCTGCTCGTCGGTGCGCAGCTCCTGCGGGACCGAGGGGTCGACCTCGACCGCGAACGACAGCCCCTTGTCCTGCGCCAGCGGGGCGAAGGTCGCCTCGAAGTAGTCGACGAGCTTGGGCAGCGAGATGCGCTGCGGATGGATGTCCATCCGCCCCGCCTCGACCTTCGACAGGTCGAGGATGTCGTTGATCAGCTGGAGCAGGGCGGAACCCGCGCCGTGGATGGTCTTGGCGAACTCGACCTGCTGCACGGTGAGGTTGCCCTCGGCGTTCTCGGTGAGCAGCTTGGCCAGCACCAGCAGGCTGTTCAGCGGGGTGCGCAGCTCGTGGGACATGTTGGCCAGGAACTCGGTCTTGTAGCGGGAGGAGACCGCCAGCTGCTCGGCCCGCTCCTCCAACGTACGGCGCGCCTGCTCGATCTGGAAGTTCTGGATCTCGATGGCGCGGTTCTGCTTGGCCAGCAGGGCGGCCTTGTCCTCAAGCTCGGCGTTGGAGCGGCGCAGCTCCTCCTGCTGGCGCTGGAGCTCGTCGGAGCGTTCACGGAGCTCGGTGGTCAGACGCTGCGACTCGGTCAGCAGGTCCTGCGTCCGGGAGTTGGCGATGATCGTGTTCATCGTGACGCCGATTGTCTCGACGAGCTGGTTCATGAAGTCATGGTGTATCTCACTGAACTGGCTGAAGGAGGCCAGTTCGAGCACTCCCAGGACCTGCGTCTCGAACAGGACGGGCAACACGATGATCTGGGCGGGCACCGAACTGCTCAACCCGGTGTCCACGGTCAGGTATCGGGCGGGGACCTCTCCCAGGAAGATGCCCTTGCCGTCCATGGCGGCCTGCCCCACGATGCCCTCGCCGGTCGCGAAGCGCTGCCTGATCCGCGAACCGGGGCGGGCGCCGTACCCGGCGATCAGGTGCAGGTCGTGGTCACCGGACGGGTCGGCGAGGTAGAAGGCGCCGTAGTGGGCCGCGACCAGCGGGGTCAGCTCGCTCATGATCAGCCTGGCGACCTCCATCAGGTCGCGGTGGCCCTGCATCAGACGCGAGATCCTGGCCAGGTTGGACTTCAGCCAGTCCTGCTCCTGGTTGGCCTTCGTGGTGTCGCGCAGGTTGGACACCATCGTGTTGATGTTGTCCTTCAGCTCGCCGATCTCACCCCCGGCGTCCACGGTGATCGAACGGGTCAGGTCACCCCTGGCCACGGCCGTGGTGACCTCGGCGATCGCGCGGACCTGCGTGGTCAGGCGGCCCGCGAGCTCGTTGACGTTCTCGGTGAGCCGCCGCCAGATGCCCTCGACGCCCTCGACCCGGGCCTGGCCGCCGAGCTTGCCCTCCGAACCCACCTCACGGGCGACCCGGGTGACCTCGGAGGCGAAGGAGGACAGCTGGTCGACCATGGTGTTGATGGTGGTCTTCAGGGCCAGGATCTCGCCCTGGGCGTTCACGTCGATCTTGCGGGTGAGGTTGCCGTTGGCGACGGCGGTGGTGACCTCGGCGATGTTGCGGACCTGGTAGGTCAGGTTGTTCGCCATCGAGTTGACGTTGTCGGTGAGGTCCTTCCAGACGCCGGAGACGCCTCGGACGCGGGCCTGGCCGCCGAGCTGTCCCTCGGTGCCGACCTCGCGGGCGACGCGGGTGACCTCGTCGGCGAACATGGACAGCTGGTCCACCATCGTGTTGAGGGTGTCCTTGAGCTGGAGGATCTCACCTTGCGCGTCGGCGGTGATCTTCTTGGACAGGTTGCCCTGCGCCACCGCGGTCGAGACGGCCGCGATCTGCCGGACCTGCGTGGTGAGGTTGTTGGCCATGACGTTGACGTTGTCCGTCAGGTCCTTCCAGGTGCCCGAGATGCCGGGAACCTGCGCCTGACCGCCGAGCTGCCCCTCGGTGCCGACCTCGCGCGCCACCCGGCTCACCTCGGAGGCGAAGGAGGACAACTGGTCGACCATGGTGTTGATGGTGGTCTTCAGGGCCAGGATCTCACCCTGGGCGTCGACGTCGATCTTCCTGGTCAGGTCGCCGTTGGCGACGGCCGTGGTGACCTCGGCGATGTTACGGACCTGGTAGGTCAGGTTGTTCGCCATGAAGTTGACGTTGTCGGTGAGGTCCTTCCAGACGCCGGAGACGCCTCGGACGCGGGCCTGGCCGCCGAGCTGTCCCTCGGTGCCCACTTCGCGGGCGACGCGGGTGACCTCGTCGGCGAACATGGACAGCTGGTCCACCATCGTGTTGAGGGTGTCCTTGAGCTGGAGGATCTCGCCCTGGGCGTCGGCGGTGATCTTCTTCGACAGGTCGCCCTGCGCCACCGCCGTGGCGACGGAGGCGATCGCGCGGACCTGCGTCGTCAGGTTGCCCGCCATGAAGTTGACGTTGTCGGTGAGGTCCTTCCAGACGCCGGAGACCCCGCGGACCTGCGCCTGACCGCCCAGCTCACCCTCGGTGCCGACCTCACGGGCCACCCTGGTGACCTCCTCGGCGAACGCCGAGAGCTGGTCGACCATCGTGTTGACCGTGGTCTTCAGCTCGAACATCTCGCCGACCGCGTCGACGGTGACCTTGCGGCTCAGGTCGCCCTTCGCGACCGCCGTCGTGACCAGCGCGATGTCGCGCACCTGCGCCGAGACGCGGCTGGACATCGTGTTCACGGCCTCGGTCAGGTCCTTCCAGCTGCCCGACATGCCCCGCACGTTCGCCCGGCCGCCCAGACGACCCTCGGTGCCGACCTCGCGCGCGACCCGGGTCACCTCCGAGGTGAACAGCGAGAGCTGGTCGACCATGCCGTTGATCGCCTTGCCGAGGCGGCGCACCTCGCCCCGGGAACCGCGAACCAGGTCGATCCTGCGCGACAGGTCGCCCTTGGCCACCGCGTCGATCACGTCCGCGGCCCCGCTGACCGGGCCGACCAACGCGTCGATCAGAGCGTTCACCGAATCGACGCTCTCCGTCCACGAACCGACCCCGGGGCCGGGGGAGAGACGTTCACCGAAGCGGCCCTCCCGCACCACCTCCCGGCGCACCCGGTGCAACTCGTTCGCGAGGTGCTCACGGCGGTCGGCCACCTCGTTGAGCAGCAGGCGGATCTCGCTCAGGATGCCCGGCGGGGCATGCGGCACCCGGCGGCGGAAATCGCCATCGCGCCAGGTGATCAGTGTCTGGAGAATCGGCTGCAGGTCCGATTCGGTGTACCGTCGTTCTTCGACGCCAGACACGGTGTTGGCCGTGGTCATGAGACCTCCTTGACTCCCGGGGGGCGCAGCCGTGAGTCATCCCAGTCTGTCACGGTGCGCAACTCCGAGTCCCGCCTTCGATTTACCCCATGTCAGCAGCAAGTGTGGTAGGCACGGAACAGTGACGAACGCTCCCCGCGCCGTCCTGGCCGCGACATTCGCCCCAGGAGACACGGCCGTCCCGGCAGCCAGGCGGTTCACCATGGAGGTGATGACCGCCTGGGCGGCCGCGTCCCTGCTCACGCCCGCCGAGCGGCTGGTCGCGGAGTTCGCCCGCCAGGCCGGGGACGCGCCGTTCGAGGTCGTCTGGAGTCACCTCGGCGACGGCCTGCGGATCGAGGTGCGGCGGCAGGACACCTCGGAGCCGGCGTTCGAACGCCCGACCGTGCCGGTGGAGGAGTGGGGCGTCACCTTCACCGACGACCAGCGTACCCACTGGGCGGTACTGGGCCTGTCCGGCGAGGCCGAGGGGCAGGCCGCCGAGTGGAAGGCGGAGGAGCCGAGCCGCGGGCCGCTCTGGATGGGCTTCCTCGCCAACGCCAGCGACCTGCTCGCCGGGACCCTCAACCCCGACATGGTGCCCGCGATCATCTCGCAGATCGTGGTGCCCCGCCTGGCCACCTGGTGCGCCGTCTACACCTGGAGCGACAACGGCGGCCCGCAGCGCCCCGCCTACCTGTGGCACACCGACGAACGCGGCATCGACGGGCTGCGCGAGGAACTCGCCACCGTCCAGATACCGCAGGCGGGCGGCGCCATGCAGCTCGGCGACTGGCAGGTGCTCGTCGTCCCGCTGCTGGCCAGGGGCAGGGCACTCGGCGCGATGTGCCTGGGGCGCCCCGACCACTTCGCCGAGGACGTCTTCCAGTACGCCGAGGACATCGGCCGCCGCGCCGCCCTCGCCATGGACAACGCCAGGCTCTACGCCACCCAGGCCGCGGCCAACCGGGCGCTCCAGCGCAGCCTGCTGCCTCCCGACGAACCCGGCGAGATCCCGGGCCTCGACCCGGCCGTCGTCTACGAGCCCGCCGGTGAGACCAACGAGGTCGGCGGCGACTTCTACGACCTGTTCGCGGCCGGGGACGACTGCTGGCGCTTCGCGGTCGGCGACGTCTGCGGCACCGGCCCCGAGGCCGCCGCCGTCACCGGCCTCGCCCGCCACACCCTGCGCCTGCTCGCCAGAGAGGGGTACGGCGTCGCCGCCGTCCTCGACCGCCTCAACCAGGCCATCCTCGAAGAGGGCGACCGCGCCCGCTTCCTGACCCTGCTGCACGGGGAGATCAAGCCGGTGCCGACCGGGCTGGACGTCTCCATGGTCTCCGCGGGCCACCCCGAGGCGCTACGGCTGCGGCCGAGCGGCGTCGTGGACACGGTGGTGACCTCCCAGTCGCTGCTCGGCGTCTTCCCCGAGGCGACGTTCAAGGCCCAGCTCGTCCACCTCGACCCCGGCGACGTCCTGCTCGCGGTGACCGACGGGGTGACCGAACGCCGCCAGGGCGGCAGGCTGCTCGACGACGACGGGGGACTGGCCAAGCTGTTCGCCGAGTGCGTGGGACTGTCCGCGCGGGCGGTCGCCGAACGGATCCGCCGCGCCGTACAGGACTTCGCCACGGAACCCAGCGCGGACGACCTGGCGATCGTGGTTCTAAGAGCTAGGTGATTGTGTTTCTTTGCGACGCCTTCGGCGTCGCGGGCTTGGGCGCTTCGGGTCGGTGCTTTCCCTCGTCGTTCGTCCGCTTCGCTCCCTCACTCCTCAGTCCAAGCACCGACGCGCCCAAGCCGACACTCTTCACGCTGAGGGCCGGTGAAGCACAAGCCGAACTCTTCACGCGGAGGGGTCAGGGGCCTGGGGTTATGTGTTTGCGGGCGAAGTCGAGTTGGGCGGACATCTGGGTGATGCGTTCGGCGACGACCAGGGAGCCGTGGCCGGCGTCGTAGCGGTAGACCTCGTGGGGGTGGTCGCGTTCGGCCAGGCGGGAGACGTAGGTCTCGATCTGTCCTATGGGGCAGCGGGGGTCGTTCTCTCCGGCCAGGATCAGCACCGGGGCCTCGACCTGGTCGACGTAGGTGATGGGGGAGCACCTCGCGTAGCGTTCGGGCTGTTCCTCGGGGGAGCCGCCGAGCAGGGCGCGGTGGTAGGCCCGCAGCGCCTCGGTCTCCTCGCGGTAGGTGGCCAGGTGGTCGGCGATGGGCACGGTGGCGATGCCCGCCGCCCACATCCCCGGCTGGGTGCCCAGGCCGAGCAGCGTGAGGTAGCCGCCCCAGGAGGCGCCCGCCAGCACGAGGCGGGTGGGGTCGGCGATACCTCGTTCGATCATGGTGGTCCGCACCGCGGCCACGTCGGCCAGCTCGATGTGGCCGACCTCGCCGACCAGGGCGTCCCGCCAGGCGGAGCCGTACCCGGTCGAGCCTCGGTAGTTGATCCGCACGACGGCGAAGCCGTGGTCGACCCAGGCGGCCACCTGAGGCACGAAGGAGTCGTCGTCCTGCGAGGTCGGGCCGCCGTGCAGCAGGAAGACCGTGGGGAAGGGGCCGGAGCCGCGTTCCGGGCGTGAGACCAGGGCGTGGATGCGCCCGCCGGGCCCCTCGACGTCCAGGTCCTCGACCGGTACGGACAGCGGCGCGGTCGGGCCGCCGTGGCTCACCACGATGTGGCCGTTGGTCGACCTGATCACCGGCGGGTGGGCGCCGCTCGACCAGGAGTACTCGACGGAGTCGTCGGGCCGGGGCGTGGCACCGTCGATCACCCCGTGCGGGGTGTCGATCGGGGACATCCTGCCGCCGGGAAGGTCGTAGTGGTGCAGGTACGTACGGCCCCGGTTGGCCCGCACGAGCAGCAGGGAACGGCCGTCGTCGTACCAGTCGGCGGTGATCTCACCGGAGTCGCGCAGCCAGATCTCCCGCTGGTCGCCGGTCTCCGGGTCCCAGACCAGGGGCTCCCTGCGGCCTCTGCGCTCGTGCAGGGCCAGCAGCCTGCGGTCGCCGAGCACGGGCGCGAAGCGCAGGCCCAGCACGCCCTTGCCCTCGCCGTCGCGCAGGTCGCCGACCACCGTGCCGTTGCGTCTGAGCACCCGCAGCGCGGGGTGGCGCGAGTCGCCGTGCTCGCTGTGGCTGATCGCGATGAGGGAGCCGTCCAGGGAGATCGCGGCGACGGAGGCGGCCTCGGCGTGCTCGTAGATCACCCGGGCGGGTTCGCCGGGCCGTACGAGGCTGACGGTGAAGCCCTCGCCGGGCCTGGCCATGCCGATGGCCGCCTCACCCGTCGCGGCCAGGGCGATTCCCGAGGGGAAGCCGGGCTCCAGGTCGATGGGCTCGTCGGGGCCGCCGTAGAAGGGCTGGCGCATCCAGCCGCCCCACTCGTCACCGTCGGTGTCGGAGAACCACCAGACCCACTTCCCGGTGGGGTCGATCGTGCCGTGCGAGGTGCCCTTGGGACGCGTGGTCACCTGGCGGGTCGCGCCTGTCGTGCGGTCCCAGGCGTAGATCTCCCAGGTGCCCGAGGCGTTGCTCCGGTAGACGTTCCTGGCGGGGGCCCGCCGCGCCCACACGGGCAAGGTCACGCGGGGCGCTCGGAACCTGGATTGCCAGCGTTCCTCCGCCTTCATATATCGCTTCCCCTCGTCAAGGCGTGGCTTCAAGCGTCCAGGCGCGGGCTCGCCGGATTGCCGTCCAGTATGTCGCCTCCACCACTGGTTTGCTTCATTAATGTGTGGGAATTTCGGACTAAATGTCACTCCAGTAACACGAATCTCGGAGGCATCTGTCAAGTTAACGGCTTGATCAGAGACAGCGGTGAAAGATAGACATATAGAAAGAAGCCGTCACTTCACTGGATTCCGGTAGGTCTGCGATCCTCGCTCGCATAGCGTGAGAATTGGTGTGCCAGGCGCTCGGTCCCATGCCCACGACGGCCTCGACCGCGTCACGTCCGAGGGCCATGCCGAACTCGTGCAGGCTCCGCCCGGCCTCGACGAACCGGTCGCCCAGGCTGTCGGCGACCCGCCGCTCCTTGTCCTGGTCGACCGAGAGCAGCCCGAGCCGTTCGACCAGCGGTTCCAGGTGCCTGGAGGTCGGGGTGACCACGACCAGCGTGCCGTCGGGCGCGAGGACCCTGGCGAACTCGGGGCCGTTGCGCGGCGCGAACACGTTCAGCAACACCTCGGCCGAACCGCTCCTGAGAGGCAGTGGCCGCCACACGTCGGCCACGACGGCGCCGAGCCGGGGATGGGCCCGCGCGGCCCGCCTGAGCGCGTGCTTGGAGACGTCGAGCGCGACACCGACCGCTCCCGGCAGCCGGTCGAGAGCCCGGGCCAGGTAGTGCCCCGTGCCCGCCCCCGCGTCCACGACCACCCCGGCGTCCGTACGGCAGGCACCAGCGACGGCCTCGGCGAGAGGGGCGAAGTGCCCGGCCCCGAGGAAGGCGTCCCTGGCCGCGACCATGTCCGCGCTGTCGGCCGTCCCCGGCGCCCGCGAACCGGTCAGCAGGCTGACGTATCCCTGCCTGGCCACGTCGAAGGTGTGTCCCGTGTCACACCGTACGGCCCGCTCGTCGAGGGCCAGGTCGCCGCCGCAGACCGGGCAGACGAGAAGATGGACGACGTCGGCCAGCATCCGTCCATCATCCCGCCTCCCGGGGAGTGCCCCGCCCCGGTGTTCTGAAGGGGAATTCAACTCAGTGCCGTACAAGCCGGTTCCAAGTGGCGGGCCGTACAAATTCGAAGCATGAGAAGGACATTTTTCGCCGGTGCCGTCCTCGTGGCCCTCGCGGCGGGCCCGGTCACCGCGCTTCCCGCCGCGGCGGACTACCGGCTGGGGTCGGTCAGGACCTCGTCCGGCCACGGTGGCTACGCGAAGGCGACCGTCAGGATCACCTCTTTCAGCGCCGAGACGTTCAAGGTGTACGGCACGCTCTACGACCGCGACCCGCACCGTGACCACTGCGCCTACATCAGGGCCAGGTTCCACTACACGGGCGGTGGGACGGGGTGGGCGCAGCCGCGCGTGACATGCGCCCCCAGCGGCTCCTACCGGCTCGGCTCGGACGGCGAGATCACGAGGGTCGACATCAAGATCTGCCTCTACGACCGCAGGACGCGTGCACTCGGGTACTGCCGGGTCGACTCGATCAGGAACGAGGACCTGGCGTACTGAGCGGGTCGCCCTTGACGCCCCCGATGCCCTGATCAGGGGACCAGGGCGATGGGGAAGAATGGGCGGATCATCGCACGCGGCCCGGCCTGCGGTGCGTCACACCCGCATTCGCCGTAGCGCCGTCAAGCCGTGGACGAACAGGAGAGCCGATGCCACATCAGCCGATGACCGTCGCCGGAGTCGAGGTGTTCCCCCTCTGCGACGCCGTGGGCCCGATGGGCGGGACGGTCCGGCGCCCGCTGACGGAGCTGTTCCCCGGGGGCGGGCACCGGGAGACCGACGAGTGGGTGCTGCACTTCCACTGCTACCTGCTGCGTGACGCGGCCGGCCGTACGGTGCTGGTGGACACCGGGGTCGGGCCGGAGGACTCGCCCGCCGCGAGCTGGGCGCCGGTTCCCGGCGTGCTCGGCGCGGAGCTCGCGCGGGTCGGCGTCACCGCCGAGGAGATCGACGCGGTGGTCGTCACCCACCTGCACAGCGACCACGCGAGCGGTGTCGTGGTCGGTGGGTCGCCCGCCTTCCCCAACGCCAGGCACCTGCTCCAGCGGGCCGAGATCGAGACGGCGGAGGAGACGGCCCTCGACCGGTTCGTCAGGCCGCTGGGCGAGCGGGTCCAGGTCGTCGAGGGCGGGGCCGAGGTGTTCCCCGGCATCAGGGTCCTGCACACCCCGGGCCACACACCCGGCCACCAGGTCGTCCGGGTGGGAGACCTGGTGCTGACCGGTGACGTGGTGCTGCACCCGGTGCAGCTGGCCGATCCGTCGATCCCCTACCTGTACGACGACGATCCCGACCTCGCCGTGGTCACCCGTACGAAGCTGCTCGAACAGGTCGAGGCCGAGCGGGGCGTGATCGCCACCGCCCACTTCGCCGAGCCGTTCACCCGGCTTGGGGGGTGACCTCGGGCTCGGCCGTCCGTACGGCCGCCAGCAGCCTCCGGGTCCTGCGCCGGTAACGCAGGACCTGGAGGGCGCTCAGCGCCCAGATCGGATACTGGACGGCCAGGGCCCAGCGGAAGGACTCCAGGGTCGTCTGTCCCGTCAGGTCGAGGACGATCCCGACCAGGGCGATCAACGACATCGAGGCCACGAATCCGCCGCCGTTGACGATGCCGGTCGCCGCGCCGATCCTGGCGGCCGGGTTGAAGGTCCTGGCGTAGTCGAAGCCGATCATCGATCCCGGCCCGTTGGAGGCCAGCACGACCACGAGCACCACCAGCAGCCACAGCGGGGCCCGTCCCGGCCAGGCCAGTACGGCGGTCCACGCCGCGGCCGTGCTGCCGACCACGACGAACACCATCCGTGAGCGGTGGAAGGGGAAACGGCCCGCGAGGTAGCCCATCAGCGGTCCGCAGACCATGCCGCACAGCGTCAGCGTGGACAGCAGCACACCCGCCGTCGCGGGGGACAGGCCCTGCCCCTGGACCAGGAACGGATACCCCCACAGCAGCAGGAACGCGGCGGCCGAGCACTGGGTCGCCGCGTGGGTCCACATGCCGAGGCGGGTCCCCGGCTCGGCCCAGGCGGCGCCCAGGCTCGGCCGCTCCGCCGTCCGCGCGGGCCGGGCGTCGCGGAGCACGACCAGCAGCAGCACCGCCGAGACCGCCCCGAGCCCGGCCGCTCCGACGAAGGTCGGGGTCCAGCCGTTGACGTGCAGGGACTGGATCAGCGGCACCGTGGAGGCGATCGCGCCCACCTGCCCGATCAGGCCGGTGAGCTGCACCATCAGCGGGTTGCGGCGGGCGGAGAAGTGGACGTTGACCAGCCGGATCACGCTGATGAACGTCATCGCGTCGCCGCAGCCGATCAGCGCCCTGCCCGCGATGCCGCCGGTCAGGCCGTCGGCGAACGCGAAGACCAGCTCGCCGCAGCCCATCACGACCGCGCCGGTCACCAGCATGCGCTTCGAGCCGAACCGGTCGACCAGCACCCCGACGGGCACCTGCATGGCCGCGTAGACCAGCAGCTGCAGCATCGCCAGGACGGAGAGCCCGGCCGCGCCGACCCCGAGCCGCGCGGCGGCCTCGATGCTGGAGACGCCGAGGGACTGGCGGTGGAAGACCGCGATCACGTAGGCAAGGACGCCCACGGCCCAGAAGAGCCCCGCCTTGGCTCGTGGAGTCATGGGATGAATATACGTTTATGCCCTTTTTGCCGAACCATTGGGGTCCCCGGGATGGGCTGTGGGCGGTACGTGTGCCCCGGGTCGTCTTTGGGTGGGTAGTGGGCGGGCTTCGGTGTCGCGCTCCGGACGGGCTGTGCGCGGTGCGTGCCCCGGGCCGGCTTTGGGCGGGCGGGATCGTGGTCGGGTTTCGGTGGTGTGTCCTGGGTGGGGCCGTGGGTGACGCTGATGTCGTGGATGGGTGTCAGCGTTGTGGGTAGCGGATGAGCAGGCTCGCGTGGACGTCCTGGTCGCCGACGGCCTCGTAGGAGTGCGGCACGTCCGACACCCAGCCGATGTGCTCGCCCGCCCCGGCCGTCAGCGTGCGGTCCGCGGCGACGACCCTGAGCGTCCCGGAGAAGACCGTGATGTGCTCGGTCACCCCCCGGTGATGGGCCGGGGAGGTCTGCGCGGCGCCCGCCGGGACCGTCATCCGGTAGAGCTCGTAGGTCACCTCCCTCTCCTCGAACACCTCAAGGAGCACGGCGGCGACGGCCGTACCCCTGATGGTGGTGCCCGGGGCGGCGGGGGCGGTGCCGAGGGCCACGGCCAGCGGCACGCCGAGTTCGGCGGTCACCGACCAGAGCGTCTCCAGGGTCGGATTGCGGGTGCCGTTCTCCAGGCCGGAGAGGGTGGCCTTCCCCACGCCCGCACGACGGGCCAGTTCGGAGAGCGACATGCCGCGTTCCTCACGCAATTGGCGGATTCGCAGGCCGATGTCGTGAGTGTTGCTCTCCAGAGCTGGACGAGGGGTTTGTGAGTGGCACTCCATGGGGCTATGGTGCAGCATGCCCGCTGTTCCGTTTACGGAACGATCGTCCGCGCGTCGTTCGGAACGGGTCGGGTGAGATGCGCATGCCGTCGGGCGGGGTCGCGTGCCGCCGGGCGGAGAACGGAGAACGATGTCACGCCTTCTGCAACCGGCCCTCGCCGGGATCGTCACCGCGCTCGTCGGCTTCGCCAGCTCCTTCGCCGTGGTCCTGGCCGGGCTGCGGGCGGTCGGCGCGGACCAGGACCAGGCGGCGTCGGGACTGCTCGCCCTGTGCCTGGCCAACGGGGTGGTCGCGATCTGTCTCGGGCTGTGGCGGCGGATGCCGATCACCATCGCCTGGTCCACCCCCGGCGCCGCGCTGCTGGTCGCAACCGGCGCCGTCGAGGGCGGCTTCCCCGCGGCCGTCGGCGCCTTCGTCGTCTGCGGCCTGCTGATCGTCGCCGCCGGGCTCTTCCCCGCGCTCGGCCGCCTGGTCGCGGCCATCCCGGCCCCCATGGCGAGCGCCATGCTCGCCGGGGTCCTGCTCGACCTGTGCGTGGCCCCGGTCAGGGCGCTCGGCGAGGTGCCGCTGATGGCCGCCCCTGTAGTGCTCACCTGGGCGCTGCTGAGCCGCTTCGCCGCCCGGTGGGCCGTCCCCTGCGCCCTGCTGGTCGCGGTCGTGGCCATCGCGCTGACCAGCTCCGGCCTCGGCGCCGTGGACATCCGCCCGGTCGTGGAGCTCACCGTCCCCACCTGGAGCCCCCAGGCCATGATCAGCGTCGCCCTGCCGCTGTTCCTGGTCACCATGGCCTCCCAGAACGTGCCGGGCATGGCGGTCCTCGCCCAGTACGGCTACCGCCCCCCGCTTCGCGGCATCCTGCTCGGCACCGGTCTGGCCAGCACGGTCGGCGCCCCCCTCGGCGGCCACGCGGTGAACCTGGCCGCCATCACCGCCGCCCTGGCCGCGAGCCCCGACGCCGACCCCGACCCGGGACGCCGCTGGATCGCCTCCGTCACGGCCGGTGTCTCGATGATCGTCCTTGGCGTCGGCTCCGGACTGGCCACCGCGCTGGTCCTGCTCTCCCCACCGGTGCTCATCGAGGCCGTGGCGGGCCTGGCCCTCGTCGGCGCGCTCGTCTCCGCGCTCGCCGCGGCCCTGGCCGACCCGGACGGCAGGCAGGTCGCCGTGATCACCTTCGTGGTCACGGCCTCCGGGATGACCCTGTTCGGGATCGGCGCCGCCTTCTGGGGCCTGGTCGCCGGAGGCCTGATGACCCTCCTGTACGGCGGACGGAGGGCTCCGGTGGCTCCGGCGGAGCCGGAGAAGGCCGAGCCCGCCCTACGCTGACCCGCCTTCCCGTCCGGCGGCCGGGCGCGGAGCCGTACCGGACGGGAAGGCGCGGTCCCACCTCGTGGTCCCTACTTCGACGGGCGGGTGTGGCGGCCCGCGACGAGCTGGTCGGCCGAGTGCTGACGGGGGACCTCGACACGGGGGTGCGGGGCCGTCGTCTCGGGGTCGGCCGTCTCGGGGGTCTCCGCGAGCTTGCGTTCGAGCTCCTGCTTCTCCCGCTCCAGGCGGTTCATGCGGTCACGCGCCTCAAGACGGGAGGCGCGCAGCCTGCTTCGCCGTACGGCGGAGCGGCGGGTCCCGGCGATCAGCAGGGCCAGGCCGAGCAGGAAGACCGCGCCGGTCGCGGCTCCGGCGAAGAAGAACTCCAGCTGGGAGAGCTGGAGGGTGCGGTCGAAGACCGTGAACGTCGCGGTCGCCGTCGCGGTGGCGGCCTCGTCCCAGGAGACCGCGACCACAGTCGCGCCCGCGAGGACGATCAGGAGGACTCCAAGAACCAACATGTGACCTCATCTCGGGCTGCTTGTGCTGTGCTGGTCACCCAAACTGCCCCGGGACGGCCCGATTATGCGGGTCCGGCCGCAGGAGGGGGGATCGCCCGAGGTGGACGGACCGACATGGTCCGGTGCGTGTCGGGCCGTGCGTGGGGGCGTCCGCGGCTGACATGGTCCGGTGCGCGTTCGGCCGGGTGGGGGATTCGCGGGGGATTATCCGTGGACGGGCCGTGGTTGCCAGGGAGCATGACGCAGATCGACGTCGTGGTCATCGGAGCGGGGCAGGCCGGGCTGTCCAGCGCCTACTTCCTGAAGAGGGCCGGTCTCGACTTCGTCGTGCTCGACCGCTCACCGGCTCCCGGCGGCGCCTGGCAGTTCCGCTGGCCCTCGCTGACCCTCGGCGCCACGCACCGGGTGCACGACCTGCCCGGCCTGCCGCTGGGCGACCCCGACCCCGGCCGTCCCTCGGCGGAGGTCGTCTCCGAGTACTTCGCCCGCTACGAGCGGACCTTCGACCTGCCGGTGCTGCGCCCGGTCGAGGCGCGCTCCGTCGAGGAGGGGCCCGAGGGCAGGCTGCTGGTGCGGACCTCGGCCGGCGACTGGTCGGCCCGTGCCCTGGTCAACGCCACCGGCACCTGGGAACGCCCCTTCTGGCCGCGCTACCCCGGGCAGGAGACCTTCGCCGGACGGCAACTGCACACCGCCGACTACGTGAGCGCCGAGGAGTTCGCGGGCAGGCACGTCGTGGTGGTCGGCGGGGGCGCCTCCGGGGTGCAACTCCTCATGGAGATCGCCCGCGTCACCACGACCACCTGGGTCACCCGCCGCCCGCCGGTCTTCCGCGAGGGGCCGTTCGACGAGGAGGCGGGACGTGCGGCCGTCGCCAGGGTGGACGCCCGGGTCCGGGCGGGCCTGCCGCCGGGCAGCGTGGTCGGCGCGACCGGTTACCCGCTGACCCCCCAGGTGCGGGCCGCGATGGCGGCCGGGACGCTGGACCGGCTGCCGATGTTCGACAGGATCGTTCCCGAAGGGGTGGTCTGGGATGACACCGGTGATCTTGTCAGGGCCGACGTGATCCTGTGGGCCACCGGGTTCCGGCCCGTCGTCAACCACCTGGCCCCGCTGCGTCTGCGCGAGCCCGGCGGTGGCATCCGGGTCGAGGACACCGTCGCGGTCCTCGACCCCCGCGTCCACCTGGTCGGATACGGTCCCTCTGCGAGCACCATCGGGGCCAACCGTGCGGGCCGTACCGCCGTCAGGCACATCAGGAGGCTTCTCGAAGCCGTTTCCGAGGCCGCCTGACCGGGTTAGTGTGAAACGCCATGGACCGCACCCGCCTGTACCGCAACGGGGCTCTGAAGGCCGAGGGTTTCCCCATCGACGAGGTCTCCGAGCACGTCGGGGACCCCTCCGCCGTGGTGTGGTTCGACCTGTGCTCGCCGACGCCCGCCGACCTGGAGACGATCAGCGAGGAGCTCGGACTCCACCGCCTGGCCGTCGAGGACGCCCTGCAGAGCCACCAGCGCCCCAAGCTGGACAGCTACGACAGCCACCTGTTCATCACCGTCTACGGTGCCAAGCTGCACAGCGGGAGTCTCGACCTCGTCGAGATATCCGTCTTCGTCACCAAGAACGCCCTGGTGACGGTGCGGGAGAACCCCGGCTTCGACATCGACGAGGTGGTCAGGCGCTGGGACGCCAACCCCGAGATGGCCAGGTACGGCGTGCCGTACCTGCTGCACGGCCTGCTCGACTACGTCGTGGACGGCTACTTCGACGTGCTGCAGGCCATGGACGACCGGGTCGAGGCGCTTGAGGACGACCTGTTCGCCGACGTGCCGGGGGACCGGGTGCACATCCAGCGGCTGACGTTCGAGATGCGCAAGAAACTGGTGCGTTTCCGGCGGCTGGCCGTACCGGTGCGGGAGGTCGTCGGCAGTCTCCTGCGGCGCAGCGTGGAGATGGTCGACCCGGCGCTGACGCCGTACTACCAGGACGTCTACGACCACACCCTGCGTGCGGCGGAGTGGACGGACTCCCTGCGCGAGCTGGTCGGCAACGTCAGGGAGGCCCACATCAACCAGCAGGGCTTCCGGCTCAACGACATCATGAAGCGCATCACCAGCTGGGCCGCGATCATCGCGGTGCCCACGATGATCACCGGCTTCTACGGCCAGAACGTCCCCTACCCGGGCTTCGGCCACACAGCCGGCTTCTGGATCTCCACCCTGGCCATCGTCATCGCCTCGGCCGCCCTCTACACCGCCTTCAAACGCAAGGGCTGGCTGTAGGGGGCAGCGGTCCTTGGGGTCGTCACCTTCGGTTGGCGTTGTGAGCCTTTTGGGGTGATGAGCGACCACGCATGACCTCACCGACCATCTATGTTGCGGTCTTGTCGCGAACCCTTCAGGGCGATGAGCGACTCGTCCTGGAGGCCGTCATGGACGGCAAGGTCGCGTTGCGAACCCTTCAGGGTGATGAGTGACTGAGGATCTCTTCTTTTGGCTGCCCGGTGATGGCGGGTTGCGAACCCTTCAGGGTGATGAGTGACGTGAGGCGTCGGTGCGGTCGGCGAGCTCCTACGTGTTGCGAACCCTTCAGGGTGATGAGTGACCGGAAACGGCAGCGCGGACGGGTATGCCGGACCTGGTTGCGAACCCTTCAGGGTGATGAGTGACCCGAGGGTAAAGTCCCAGGTCAGGCCAGGTGTCGCAGGAGCGGGATTCGCTGTTTCTGCGGCAGTCCGGCGGTAGTGCGGAGGTGCAGGTCAGAGCGTTGATCATCTTGGGTGGGGTCGGATCCTATAACGCTTGCCTTCCTACGGTCGGTTCCAGGAGTCGAGGGAGATGTCCGGGCCGCCTGCCAGGTAGCGGTGCAGGGCGCTGGCTGTGGTGGAGACGAAGTTCTGTGGCAGGTCCGTGGTGGGGGTCCACCGTACCTGGGCGTGTTTGTGGGGTTCGCCGTTGGTCAGGGTGCCTGACCATTCGTGTACGGCGAAGACGACCGTGAGGAAACCGTTGGGCGCCTCCACGCCCCGGGCGCCGTGGATGACGTGGGCCAGCCGCAGTGACTCCGCGTGAACGGTCAGGCCGGTCTCCTCCTTGAGTTCCCGGGTCGCGGTCTGGGTGATGGGCTCTCCCGGCTCGTTCTTGCCGACGGGCAGGTCCCACATGCCCTGGGCGAACTTGGCGTGGGGACCGCGCTGGAGCAGGACGACCCGTTCGGTTTCGCGGTCGTGTACGATCACCGCCGCGACCAGCAACGTCATGGCCTCCATCGCAGGCGCCAGAGGCCGGGGTGAGACGTCGGTACGCGGTTCGGTCATGCTGATCCCTTCTCGAAAGATGTCAGACCAACGCGTCCCGAACTCGCTGGTCCAGTTCGGTAGCCCCGGGGACCCCACGTCTACGGTAGATCGTCAGACTCGATCTGATCGAGGCAAGAGCTTGTCTAGTTCGGTCCGAGGAGACCCCTTCCATGAGGTCCACGGCCTTTCGCCAAGTGGCTACCGCTTCGTCTGTCCGGTTCTGGGCGGCGAGACTGTCACCGAGATCAGCGTAAGTGAGTATGTGAACGCGTTTGTACTTTTCAGCGTCCCAGCGGATCAGCGCTGTTCGATGCTGTCGTTGCGCTCCACCGTGATCGGCCAGGTCGCTTAGCGTTCTGGCGGTATGGCTGACGACGGTGCCGGCGGCGGGGCCGCTGACCAAAGAGAAACCGGCCTGGGGCTCTCCTTGTCTGGTGAGCGCGTTTTCCGCAGCAAGAAGAGCGTGTGCCGCAGCTGTCTTTTCGGCCGATGCCGCGTGTGCTCGGGCGTGGGTGATGTGCAGCAAGGCTTCGGTTTGACCGTCGAGGGCTCCTCTACTGCGAATGAGTGCCTCCTGGATAAGGGCGACACAGTGATGTGGCTGCTTCATGCTTAGGGCTTGCTGGGCGAGAGCACGCATCATCCAACTTGCGTGGCCCCTGGGGTCTGCTTCGTAGGCGAGCTGGTAGCCCACCTGGTAATAGCGCTGAGCAGCACCTTCCTGGCCGAGGTCGTGATGCTTCCATCCTGCGAGGTAGGCGAGTTCCGCGACAGCTCCGAAGGCTTGGCGGCGAATCTGTTCGTTTGGAAACCGCGCGTTGAGCATGGGAGCTGCGGTGTCGGCCAGATATGCGGTCACGGTGGTGAGGCCGTGACCGCCTCCCAAACGTTCGTCCGCCGCGCTGAAAACGGAGGTGATCTGTCGAACGACGTCGATCTCTTCTGTTCCCACCAGTACGGTGCCGGTGCGGGCCCGGAGCAGGCGAGAGACCGGCTCGTGGTCATAGCTCAGCGGCATGGCGACACCAGCGGCAGTGAAGGTCGCGACGGCCAGGAAGTGCCGACGTTCGACATCGGCGCGTCCCAGGTTTGTAGCAGCGCGCACAGGGTCAATGTCGGCCGCCATAGGATCTTCGGCTGCTATGAGGCCGATCTCGGTCAGGGAGACCGGTCGTCCCATTCGACGGGAAAGAGCTTCGGCGATGTACTGGCCGGTTTGGCCCGATGGCCGGGCGCCGTCGATCCAATGGGCCACAGCCGACTTGTTGGTGCGTAGGATTTCTCCATTTTCGGCAGCTATGCGCCGAATAGCTGAAGCTAGAGCATCGTAGGTCCATTCGGCCTCTGCGATTGCTTCTTGCAGTCGTCTGTTGGGCTCTTTGGTCACTGTCACGGTCCCTCCCTCCCGAGAGGGTAAACCCCGTATACCACTCTCCGTGTCGTTCCCCCTACTCCCAGAGGGCCGTTGGCGCTTCACTAATCATCAGTCGCCCAAGCGACCAGGCACCCCGGGCCTGACTTCCCGGGGTGATGCAGCCCCAAATCTGCCCAACAAGCATCCAACCGATCGAACCGGCATGAGCATCTCCGGCTCGTACAGCGTTTCCCGAAACTTCATTCTCGATTTCACGGACAAGTCAGTCCGGTCATCGCGAATCCCAGATTTCTCCCTGATCGAATGGAGGGCCGCCATGAAGGACACACGGCGCACACTGACCGAACCGGCGATCCCTGGCTGGCGGCTGATCATCAGCGACACGGGCCGGTTCTGGGCGATCCGCAACCGTGCGTTTCCGCGTACGGCGTTGCGGGCCGGGGCGGAGCCGACGGTGGATGCCGACACCTTCGAGGAGGTCCGGGAGGCCGTGGCCCGTCAGGAGGAGATCGCTGAGGGGGTGCCCTCATGACCGGGCGGCATCGGGACGGCCTGCCGTACGCGCCGGTGTATCGGCGGGTCTGGGACGGTCCGGCCCGCGCCGAGGCCGAACGGATCAACTTGGCCTGGGCCGACTGGACGGTCCTCTACAGCCTGGGGCGACGCAGCTTCTACGCGATGGCCGTCTGGGACGGTCCCCGGCCGGTGGTCGTCGAGGACGCTACCTCCGAGGGGTTGGAGGAGCGGATGCGGGAGGCGGAGATGATCTGGGCGATTCGGTTGGTGCCGCCTTCGCTGGCTCGGCGGGGACGGCTGTCCTCTGAGGTGGCGGGGGTCGAGGGGCGGCGTTCGCCGGGTGGGAGGGCGGCATGACGGCCTGGGCTCTCGGTCAAGTTTCTGAGTTTTCCGATCGAACCTGTAACTCCGTGCAACAGGCTCACCCGGGGTGGCTGGTGTTTCACAATTCGACGACCGGGTTGTGGAGCGCCTACCGGAGTGTCCTGTTCGGCAGGCCGTACGCCGGAGACGTGCTGTTGGTGCGGGCCGATTCGGTTGAAGAGCTGGAGCGCAAGCTGGCCGCCCAAACGGTTCCGATGGTGCCGCCGAGCATTCAGGCCGTCGCGGTCGCCCGTGCCATCCAGACCGCCCGGGTCAGGCAACTGGCGCGGGTCTCCCGGGTCGTTCAGGCCGTATGCCCTGGTCAGGCCGCTGTGCCGGGTCGGTCTGCGGCGTTGCGCGGGTTGCTGCGCTCCCCATAGCCGGTACGGCGAGCTGTACCCCTTGAGCGTGCGGTCCAGGGATGAGGGACCTGGACCGCACACAAACTCCCGAAAGCCGGTACGGCGGGGCGGTGGAAACTCATCCCACCCGCCGCCCCGCCGTACCCCAATGAACGTGCGGCTCAGGTAGGAGGGACCTGAGCCGCACACCCTCGCAGGACGGCTCCCCTGCACGCCGGGACAAAGGGCGTGCTGGGGAAGGAGGGAGTCGTCCGGCGCACCGGCCCCGAGCGTGTGGGGCCGGTCCTCCTCCAGGGTGCCCGGCCGTCGTGCTCCCCGGCTCGGGGCCGGGCACCCGCCCTCTCCATGAGGGATCTCCCGCCCGGCCCGAACGATCGGGAGTCCTGGCCCAAGCGAAAACCCCTGTCCGCCCTCCGAACCAGGACGACCATGACCGACGACTACGAGCGACGCATGATCGAACTGCTGATCAGCACTCACCCCGGCTGGCGGTACGAGCAACACCACCTGCCCGGACTCCCCACATGGTGGGCCGTCCGCTACGAACCACTACGGCCCGACCAGCGCAGAGCCGGAGCCCGGGATGCGCTGGGCCGTACGACCCTGCGACGGCTGGCACGGGCGCTGGCCAGGCACGACCAGATCCTGCACACCCTCCGCTACTGAAGGAGGTCCCCTTGTCCCCCCTCAAGGCCGTTGCGCCGGACGGCACCTTCGTCACCGGCCCCGACACCACCGAACGGCTGCTCACTCCCGGCGAGGTGGCCAGGATCTTCGGCGTGGACCCCAAGACCGTCAACCGGTGGGCGTTGACCGGGAAGATTCCCTCGGTGCGGACGCCCAGCAGGCAGCGGCGTTATCGGGAGAGTGACATCAACGCCCTGCTCAATCCTTCCCGCTGAGCGGTGTCAGGCCGTGGAAGATGACGTCGAGTGCTCTGGTTCGTAGGGCTTCGTCCCAGTTCTGGTGTTGGGCGGCCAGACAGGCGGCGGTCAGGAGGGCCAGGATCTCCGGCATCTCCACCTCCTGGCGCACCTCGCCCGCCTGCTGGGCGCGGACCAGCAGGGTCTCGACGGCGCCGCGGATGTCGTGGGCTCCCGCGGTCGCGGCCTTGACGTCTATCCCGGCCTCGGTCAGGGCGTCGGCGAAGATCTTCTTCGGGGTGGCGTCCTCCACGACGCGGGCGAAGAAGGCGAAGAACGCGGCGCCGGGTTCGGCCGCCTCCGCCAACGCCCGCGCCTCCTCGGCGAGTCTGCGTTGACGGTCGACGACGATCGCCTGGTAGAGGGCCTCCTTGGTGGGGAACTGCCGGTAGATCGTGCCCACGCCGACCCCGGCCCGCGCGGCGATCGCCCGCATGGGGGCGGAGAGGCCGTCGCGGGTCAGGACCTCCTCCGCCGCGCTCAGCACGCGCGCCAGATTGCGCTGTGCGTCCGTGCGCATCCTCGCCCCCTGTCCTTCACGATCGTTGACAACCGGAACAAGCGTTCCGTATCGTTTCGCGCATTCCAAGCGGAACACTGGTTCCGATTCTATCGGGGGTATTTCCATGGATCACGTACGGCTCGGCGGCTCCGGCCTGAAGGTCTCTCGCGCCTGCCTGGGCACCATGAACTTCGGCACCGGTCCCGGCGTGGGCGGCTGCGAGGAGGCGGAGGCGATCCGCGTCATCGACGCCTTCCTCGACGCGGGGAACAACTTCATCGACACCGCCGACATCTACCACGCGGGCGAGGCGGAACGGATCGTCGGCAAGGCGCTGCGCGGACGCCGGGACTCGGTGGTCGTCGCGACCAAGGCCTTCGGTCCCCAGGGGCCGGGCCCCAACGACCGGGGACTGTCCAGGGCGCACCTGACCAGGGCGCTTGAGGCGAGCCTGCGACGTCTCGGCACCGATTACATCGACCTCTACCAGTGCCACCAGTGGGACCCCGAGACCCCCGTTGAGGAGACGATGGCGACTCTCGACGGGTTCGTCCGTTCGGGAAAGGTCCGCTATCTGGGCTGTTCCAACTTCACCGCGCCGCAGATCGTGGAGGCGCAGTGGGCCGCCGAACGCGTCGGGGGCACGAGAATGGTCAGCCTCCAGCCGCAGTACTCCCTGCTGGCCAGGCTGATCGAGGCGGAGATCCTGCCCGCGTGCGAACGCCACGGTCTGGGCGTCGTCACCTACGCCCCGCTCGGCGGCGGTGTCCTGGCGGGCCGCTACCGCAGGGGTGTCGCCCCCGGCCCGGACAGCAGGATGAGTTCCCTGCTGGAGATGTCCAGCCCCGCGGCCGACCGCTGGGCGGGGGAGATGCTCAGCGAGCGCAGTCACGGCATCGCGGACGAGGTGGCCGGGGTCGCCGCCGAACTGGGCGTCACGCCGGTCGAGGTGGCCATCGCCTGGGTCGCCGCCAGGCCGGGCGTCACCTCGGTCGTCATCGGCCCGCGCGACCTGGGGCAGTACGAACGGAACGCGGCCGGATTCGCCCTCGGTCTTCCCGCCGAACTGGCCGCCCGGCTTGAGGAGGTCTCCCGGCCCGCGCACCGTCCCGTGACCGGGGCGTCGTTCTGATCGAACTTCGGAAAAGCTGATATTTCCGGGTATGGCATGCTGTACCCGGCAGATAGCCCGCTTTCCGGCTGTTCTATTCTGCGAAGGCCATTCTGACCAGCAGGCGAAGGAAATCCCGTGACCTTTTCGGCTCTGAACCTCGACGAGCTGACCGCTCAGCGTGACCGCGCCCGGCGTGACTACGACGAACTCGTCCAGCGCGGTCTCTCGCTCGACCTCACCCGGGGCAAGCCTTCGGCGAGCCAGCTGGACCTGGCCTCCGCCATGCTGACGCTGCCCAGCGGCCACACCGCCGCCGACGGGACCGACTGCCGCAACTACGGTGGCGGACAGGGTCTGGCCGAGCTTCGGGCGATCTTCAGCGGCCTGCTCCAGGTGCCCGCCGCCCAGCTCGTCGCGGCGAACAACTCCAGCCTGTCCCTGATGCACGACACCCTCGTCCACGCGCTGCTCAGCGGCGTGCCCGGTGGCGAACGCCGCTGGGTGGACGAGCCGAGGGTCGCCTTCCTGTGCCCGGTGCCGGGGTATGACCGGCACTTCGCGCTGGCCCAGCGCTTCGGCATCGAGCTGATCCCGGTGCCGATGAACGACCAGGGCCCCGACATGGACGTCGTCGAGGACCTCGTGCGGCAGGACGCCCAGATCAAGGGCATCTGGTGCGTGCCCAAGTACAGCAACCCCAACGGCGTCTCCTACGCCGACGAGACCGTACGGCGCCTGGCCGCCATGCAGACGGCCGCCTCCGATTTCCGGATTTATTGGGACAACGCCTACGCCGTACACCACCTGACGGACACCCAGGTCGAGATCGCCGACATCCTGGCGCTGTGCGCGGAGCACGGAAACCCCGACCGCGCCTTCGTCTTCGGCTCCACCTCGAAGATCACCTTCGCCGGGGGCGGCGTCGCGTTCTTCGGCTCCTCCCCGGCGAACGTGTCCTGGCTGCTCGGCCACACCGGCAAGCGCACCATCGGCCCCGACAAGATCAACCACCTGCGGCACGTGGAGTTCCTCAAGGACGAGGCGGGCGTTCTCGACCACATGCGCCGCCACCGGGAGCTGATCCGGCCGAAGTTCGACACGGTCGACCTGATCCTCGGCAAGGAGCTCGGCGGAACCGGCCTGGCCACCTGGTCCAAGCCCCTCGGCGGCTACTTCATCAGCCTCGACGTGCTGCCGGGGTGCGCCCGCCAGGTGGTCAGCCGCGCCGCGGAGGCGGGCATCGCGCTGACCCCGGCCGGTGCGACCCACCCCTACGGCGACGACCCCGCCGACAGCACCATCCGCATCGCGCCCACCTACCCCGAGCTGCCCGAGGTCGAGCTGGCGATCAGCGGCCTGGCCGTCTGCGTCCGCCTGGTCGGCACGGAGAAGCTGCTTGAGCAGGCCCGGTAACGGCTTGGGCGAGCCTGACTGGTCGCGGCTGTTCCACGCCTACGGCGTCGCCGTCGACGTCCCCGCCCACCTCGACGCGCTGGCCGGCGACGACGAGCGGGCCCGGGTCAAGGCCGTCGACCACCTGTGGGCGGCGGTGATCCACCAGGGAACGCCCTGGTCGGCAACCCCGCCCGCGGCGCTGGTCGTCGCCGGGCTGCTGTCCGATCCCCGTACGGCCCGGCGCCGGGTGGCCTCGGCGCCGCTGCGGGCCGTACTGCTGGACTTCCTCGGGGAGGTCGGCGAGGCCGCCCAGCCCGAGGTGCCGCAGGAGGAGATCAGGGCCGCGGCCGACCCCCGGGGACGGGAGGCGGAGATCGCCGCGACCCTGGAGACGCTGCTCAGCGAGGACTCCGAGGACTCCGAGGAGAGCGAGGACGTCTGGGACGAAGAGGCCATTGAGGTGATCATGGCCCAGGTCGTCCTCGATCTCAGGGCCGCGGTGCCGTACCTGACCGAGGCGGTGGCCGCGTGCCTGGCCGACGAGGAGCCCGCGGTGCGCGACGCCGCCTCGAAGGCGCTGGCCGTCCTCAGGCGCGTGCCGACGGACGGTTCCTCAGGCACGTAGGGGCCGGCTCGCGATGCCGAAGTTCCCCGAGCTCGACGCGTCCTTGGGGTTCCTCAGGCACGTAGGGGCCAGCTCGCGGGTACGCCGGCCAGGCGCGCAGGGCCGGTTTCGCGGGCGCGGCGGTCAGGCGCGCAGGGCGCTGACCAGGGTTCGGAGCTCGGAGACGCGCAGCGCCCACGCGGCCAGGCCGTACAGCAGGGCCCCGCACGCGCCCGCCGCGAGCACCACGGCGAGTGAACCCGCCCACCCCGGTCCGGTGACCTGCCCGGTCAGGCGCGCCACGACGGCCGCGGCCCCGCCCGCGACGAGCGCGGCGGGGAGCATCCGGCCGTGCGCGCGCAGCAGACGGTGACCGTCGACCCTGCCGAGTCTGCCCCGCAGTACGGCTGCCGCCACGAGGAACCCGGCGCAGTTGGCCAGCGCGTACCCGACCGCGACCCCGACGACCATCCGTGGGCCGGGCACCAGCCACGCCGAGACCACCGCGCCGCCGATCGTGGTCGCCGTGACGAGCAGCCCGATCATGGCCGGGGTACGGGTGTCCTGCATGGCGTAGAAACCGCGCAACAGAACCTGATAGCCGCAGAACGGCACCAGGGCCAGGCCGTAGGCGGCCAGGACCGACCCGGTGAGCGCGGCGGCCGGAGGGGTGGCGTTGCCGTGCGCGAACAGGGCCGTGGCCAGGTACGGGCCGAGCACGACCAGGAAGGCGGCCACCGGCAGGAGCACCACGCCGGACAGCCGCAGACACCGGGACAGTTCGGCCGTCACCAGCGACAGGTCCCGCCGCGCCGCGGCCCAGCTCAGCCCCGGCAGCACTCCGGTGACGATGGACACGGTGACGACCGCGTAGGGCAGCTGGAACAGCGTGTAGGCGTTGGCGTAGGCGCCGAGGGCTCCCTCCCCCGAGGCCAGGGCGAGCCGGTTGACCACGATGATCGCCATCTGCGCGGCGGCCACGGACAGGAGCGTCCAGCCCGCCATGGCCGCGATCCGCCGGACACCGACCCCTCGCGGATCGGCGCGCAGCCGTATCCGGAACCCGGTGCCGCGCGTGGCCAGGCAGAGCACGAGCGCCTGTACGGCGACGCCCGCCGTGGTGCCCACGCCGAGCAGCCAGGTCTGGGCGGCGGTCAGCCTCTCAAGGCTGCCGGTGCCGCCGATCGCCAGGTAGGCGGCGGTGGTCGCGACGACCACGAGGTTGTTGGCCACCGGCGCCCACATCGGTACGGCCTGGCGGCCCCGGGCGCTCAGGACGGCGGCCAGGGTCGTCCCCACGCCGTAGAACAGGACCTGCGGCAGGAAGAAACGGGTGAGCACGATCGCCACCCGCCGCTGGTCCGCGCCGAGGTCACCGGCGCACAGGTCCACGATCTGCGGGGCGAACAGGGTGGTGACCACCACGGTGACGCCCAGGCCGTAGACCACCAGCGACAGCAGCCGTTGCGCGTAGAGCTCGTCGGGATACCGGACGAGCAGCGGGACCAGGACGCTGGTCAACGCCCCGCCGAGCACCAGGTCGTAGATCGAGTTGGGCAGCGTGTTGGCGACGGTGTAGATGTCGAACAGGCCCTTCCCGAGCCCGAGCGCGGCGACCAGTGCCAGTGTGCGCAGGAAACCGGTGACCCTGGAGACGAACGTCCCCACGGCCATGGCCCGCCCCGCACGCGCGAGTCCTTCGTCCATGAACGCCATATTTCATGAACAGGACATGGAAGGTGAGACGTTTGACGGGAATCGGATCAGGAATTTCGGTCAAATATGCTTATATTGGACAGAAAGTCCTACGGTGTGTGAGTGCCGGCGTGGATGGCTCCGGCTCTATTCCGCTCAAGCTGCTTGACCTCTGTTGATGTGCCGTACACGCTCAGGGTGGCGATTTGCGACCTTGGGGGTGCAATCTCATGCAAGGTTCCGGCGCAGCCAAGCCGATCACGGTTACCTTCTTCTGCAAGGACCCTGACTCCAAGGATGAGGAAGACTGCCCCAGCCTCTACCGCACCAACCGGGGAAGCTGGGTGGTTCAGGGTCTCCGTCATGGTGAGGACGTCGCGGTCCAGCTACGCGCCTTGAAGGATGACGAGAGTTTCGTCGAAATCTCCGAGGCGCTGGTGGAGCGGTTCGTGAGGATGTATGTCAAGGAGCACTATGGAGTCGATCTCAGTCCAACGTCGGGCTGAACTGGCGCGGGCGAGTCGAGACACCCGCAAGCTTGAGCTACACGACTATTACGGTGCTGACAAGGAGGATCTGAAGCTCTTCCTGGCGGGTGATCTGGACGCTGTGGACGCCTCCTACCGGCAATGGGCCGCCAAAGTCGCCGAGAAGGAACGCGATGGCAGACATCTGCGCCGAGTGAGACTGGTCTCCGAACCACTCTCGGACTACCAGCGCATGTCCCTCCGCTACTCCGGCAGCGCGGTCGACGCGGGTGAGGATCTGCGCTGGCTGCCCCGGCGGCTCGCTTCCACGGTGCTGCTTCCCGGCAACGACATGTTCGTCCTGGACGGCAGGCTCGCCATGTTCAACGTTCTGGACGGGAACGGGGAGCGGGCCGACATCCAGTTCACTGACGATCCCGCTGTCGTCGCTCGCTGCCTGGAGATCTTCGAGGCGGCTTACTCCGCAGCGATTCCACATCATGAGTACCGCCCGGTCTGACCCACGTGCAAGACCAGTCGGCTGAGGCGCGGAAAGCCTTCGGCATCAGACTCCGGGATCTGCGCCGAGACGCTGGACTGAACGGCAAGAAGCTGGCCGACCTCACGGGCATGCACCCCACCAAGGTCAGTCGTATCGAGCATGCCCGGCAGAATCCCTCTGAACAAGACATTCGTGACTGGTGCACAGCCTGTGGCGTCGAGGGCCTCGTTCCTGAGCTGATCGCTGTCCACCGTGACGTGCGACGCATGTGGCAGGAGTATCGGACGACCTTCCGCACGCACAGCCAGCAGGCAGTTCAGGCTCGCGGTACCCCGTTGTACGAGCGGACCAAGCTCTTGCGGGTGTACGAAGCCATCGTCGTGCCCGGCATCCTGCAAACTGTGGGCTACTCGCGTGGCATCCAGACCATCAGTGCCATGCTCCATGACCTGCCGATGGAGGGCGTGGAAGGAGCAGTTCAGGCCCGCCTGGGGAAACAGCGCTTTCTCACCGGGGGCATGGCTCATATGTACAGTTTCGTTATCGAAGCCGCCGTTCTCACCTATGCCTACGGCGACATGGATGCGATGAACGAGCAGTTCGACTTCCTGTCACGGGTTACCCGCTTGCCCAACGTTGCGTTTGGCATTATTCCACCCGGATTCCGCAAGATTTGGGGTGGAGAATGCTTCTATATGTTCGACTCCGGCCTTGTGCGCAGCGAGATGTGGTCTGGGCGTTTCCAGACCACTCGTGCCGAAGACCTCGCCTACTTCATGAAGGTTTTCACCCTGCTGCAGGGGCAGGCCGTTTATGGGGACGAAGCACGGGCCCTTATCGAACAGGCGCGTGACTTTCTGCAATCACATGAAATCTCCTAGCCTCCGCTCCGGGCCGTTGGCACATTGAGGTCGTGACCTTCACTCGGCACCACAAGCGGTGCCTGAGAGAGGCCGCTGACACGTGCGTCGACGTCTGAGCGGGCTTGGTCCCGTGGAAGCCCGGAAACGAAGGGAACCCGATGAGACCTCTGGTGGGTAAGCACGACGACGACAAGAAGTCCGGCGACAAGCCGTTGCCCAAGCAGCCGAAGCCGTCTCAGGATGGTCAGCAGCCGGGTGGGCAGGGAGACGGCAAGCACGCGGGCGGCGGTAAGAAGTGACCGATCTCATCGACCGGATAGCCGGGCCCTTCGAGGCGCTGGGCCCTCGGTGGTTGGAGGCCCTGAAGGCGAACCCGAGAGAGCTGTTCATCCCAGGCCAGGCATGGGTGTCGCCGGGTGACGGGCCCGGCTATGTGATCGACCGGGACGCGGACACCTCAGCCTGGGAGAAGGTCGTCTACAGCGACATCTCGATCGTCACCCAGATCGACGACGGGGCCACACCCCTGGTCGAGGGGTATGAGGAGGGAAGCCTCTACAGCTCCTCCAACTCCATGCCCACGATCGTGGCCACCGAGCTTGGGCTTCTCGGCCTCCACGCCGACGACCACGTGCTGGAGATCGGCACCGGCACCGGCTGGACGGCGGCGCTCGTCTCCAGTTTCGTCGGCGGTGGCCAGGTCACCAGCGTCGAGATCGACGCCGACGTCCACCGGCAGGCGCGAGCCAACCTGGCGCGGGCCGGTCGCGACGCCGTCCGGTTGGTCCATGGGGACGGAGCCCTGGGGTATCCAGGCGGTCAGCCGTACGACGCGGTGCATGTCACCGTCGGCACGACCGAGGCGTCACCCGCGTGGATCAGGCAGACGCGGCCGGGCGGCACCGTCGTGTTTCCGTGGATGCCGATGTGGCGGTATGGCGCGTTCGTCGTCCTGCGTGCCCTCGGCGACGGTACGGCGGTTGGTCGTGTCGAATCGGGCTGTTCGTTCATGATGATGCGCGGTCAGCGTCCGGAGGAGCTTCGGGGTCTCGGCGATGACGTGCGCAGGCGTCCGGCCCGGATCGACCCGCGGAGGATCACCGGGGAGTGGGCCGCCTCCGTCTTCCTGAACGCGATGCTGCCCGGCGTCGTCTGTACCACTGAGCACGACGGTGGGTTCGTCCTGTGGGCGCACTCCGACACCTCGGCCGCCTACGTGGCCTGGAGCGAAGGGGAGAACGACTGGATCGTGCGGTACAGCGGCGACCGTGACGTGTACGGCGAAGCCGAGGAGGCGTTCCTGCGCTGGATCTCCTGGGGTTGCCCGGCCGGCGACCGGTATGGCTACACCGCCACGCCTGAAGGTGACGTCATCTGGGTGGACCATCCAGGACGCGTCGTCAATCCGTGACGGTCAGAAGGGGCGGCCGCCGCCTGCGCCGAAGTTGGTTTCGTGGCTCCACAGGTGGGTGCAGCCGGGACACTGCAGGTGCAGCAGGCTTCCCGTGGTGCGGATGAGATAGCGCCAGTGGTCCGAGCAGTTGCGGCCGTCGGAGCAGGGGGCGCAGTCCCTGTCGTCGCGGCATCCCGGGCAGGGGACCCAGGCCCTGCGTCCCAGGTCGGCGTGCGGATCAATCGGCAGCATGCCCCGCCCCCCGGTACGGCAGGACCCCGGCGGCGACGAGCATGTCGTAGGTCTCCTGCTGCCGCTCGTCGAGGCCCGAGTAGAGCAGGTCGTAGGCCTCCTCCTCGCCCCGCATCACCGCGATCGGGTCCCAGTCGTCTCCCAGGGCCTCCATGACCGCGGCCCGCCGCCGGGCCTCCTCAAGCGTGAGGTCGATCTCGACGACGACGTGTGCGTTGCTGTTGTCCTGACTCATGAGACTTTCCTGTGGGTCGCTCTGGGCTTTCCTTGGCGGGGTTTCGCGGGGGCCGGGCCCGTGGGCTTCCCCGCTGCTTCGTGGGGCTCGCGGAGTTCATGGGCTTCCCGCATGCCTTCGCGGGGTTTCCGTGACGGAGACGTGGCGGATCTTTGTGATCAGTCGGACATCCGGCGACGCACCACGAGGCCTCTTTATACCTTTTTATACCTTATGTCGTTTTTCTTGCCTAGTTCGTGACGTGTCTCACGGGATGTCGTGCCATGGTTGACCTGAACATATGTTGAGGTCTTAGTGTTCGGGGAGGCCACACCTGGAGGGCGGCCACGCCCCGTCTCCACGCGGACGCGGTCACGCGGCGGTTTTGTCGGTGACGGATGAGAGCCTTTCGGTGTCGTCAACCTGTTCGAAGAGCGGTCGGAAGGCCACCACCCCCCCGGAGAAGAGCGATGGACATAGAAGTCACCGCGTGGACGTCGATGTACCACGCGATGCACGCCCAGAACGAGCGCAGGCCCTTCTCCCGGGCGACCCTGCGGCGCATCGGCGCCTTCGCCAGGCCGCACCGCCGGTTCCTGACGTGGTTCCTGCTGCTCAGCGTCACGACGGCTGTTCTCGCGGTCGCGACTCCCGTGCTCGCGGGCCGGGTCGTCAACGCGATCGTCGAGGGCGCCGACTTCGGCCTCGTCGTGCTCCTGGCCTCCCTGATCGCCGTCATCGCGGTCGTCGAGGCCGGGCTCGGGCTGGTCACCCGCTGGCTGTCGGCGAGCATCGGCGAGGGGCTCATCCTCGACCTGCGCACCACCGTGTTCGACCACGTGCAGCGCATGCCGATCGCCTTCTTCACCCGCACCCGCACCGGCGCCCTGGTCAGCAGGCTGAACAACGACGTCATCGGGGCGCAGCGGGCCTTCAGCGACACCCTCTCCGGCGTGGTCGGAAACATCGTGACGCTCGTGCTCACGCTCATCGTGATGGTCGGGACCTCCTGGCAGATCACCCTGCTGGCCCTGCTCCTGCTGCCGCTCTTCGTGCTGCCCGCCCGCCGGATGGGCACCCGTCTGGCCAGGCTCGAACGCGAGTCGGCCGACCACAACGCCGCGATGATCACCCAGATGACCGAGCGCTTCTCCGCGCCGGGCGCCACGCTGGTGAAGCTCTTCGGCAGGCCCAGGCGCGAGTCGGCGGAGTTCGAGGGGCGGGCCAGGCGGGTGCGCGACATCGGCGTGCGCACGGCCATGTCCCAGTCGGTGTTCGTCACCGCGCTGGTGCTGGTCTCCGCGCTCGCCCTGGCCGTCGTCTACGGCCTCGGCGGGTTCTACGCGCTGCGCGGGCAGCTCGAACCGGGCGCGGTCGTGGCCATGGCGCTGCTGCTCACCCGGCTCTACGCCCCGCTGACCGCCCTGGCCAGCGCGCGGGTCGAGGTGATGACCGCGCTGGTGAGCTTCGAGCGGGTCTTCGAGGTGCTCGACCTCAAGCCCCTCATCACCGACGCCCCGGACGCCAGGCCGGTGCCCGAGGGGCCGGTCTCCATCGAGTTCGACGGGGTCGGCTTCGCCTATCCCTCGGCCGACAAGGTGTCGCTCGCCTCACTTGAGGAGGTCTCGACCCTCGACACCCGTGGTGGCGTCGAGGTGCTGCACGGGGTGTCCTTCCGGGCAGAGCCCGGGCAGATGGTCGCGCTGGTGGGCTCCTCGGGGGCGGGCAAGTCGACGATCGCGCAGCTGGCGGCCCGTCTCTACGACGTCGACAGCGGCGCGGTGCGGCTGTCCGGTGTCGACGTCCGTGACCTGAGCGCCGAGTCGGTGCGTGAGACGCTCGGCATGGTGACGCAGGACGGGCACCTGTTCCACGAGTCCGTCCGCGCCAACCTCCTGCTGGCCCGCCCTGAGGCCACGGATGAGGAGATCTGGGAGGTGCTGCGGCGCGCCCGGCTGGCCGACCTCGTCTCGGCGCTGCCCGACGGGCTGGACACGGTCGTGGGTGAGCGCGGATACCGCCTGTCCGGTGGTGAGCGTCAGCGTCTGACGATCGCCAGGCTGCTGCTGGCACGCCCCCGGGTCGTCATCCTCGACGAGGCGACCGCCCACCTGGACTCCACCTCGGAGGCCGCCGTCCAGGAGGCCCTGGGTGAGGCGCTCGCCGGGCGGACCTCGGTGGTGATCGCCCACCGGCTCTCCACCGTCCGCGCCGCGGACCTCATCCTCGTGGTCGAGAACGGCCGCATCGTGGAGCGCGGCACCCACGCCTCCCTCCTCGCCGCCGGCGGTCGCTACGAGGAGCTCCACCGCACCCAGTTCAACCAGTCAGAGGAGAAGGAGCCCGTCCACTGAGCCAGTCTCCACGGTCTGAACTCGTCCCTACGGTCTGAACCCTCTTCCTCAAGGGCTCGGGGCGTGGGGACGCAGCCGATGAGACCGCGGACCGGGGGAACGGTGGGGCGCGCGGGGGGAGCGAACGGGCGCCGGAGGGGCCGCGACCGGTGCCCCGGCGACCAGCGGGAAGGTCAGCCCAGGAGGTTGGGGAGGCGGTCGTTGACGATGCCGTACAGGAGGTCCAGGCTCTCCTCGACCGGGAGGTTCGTGTCGAAGCGGACCAATCCCTCCTCGTCGGCGACGATCTGGTAGTTCATGTAGAGCTGCTGGTCGTGATCGGCCTCGATGTAGGAGTCACGCCAGTCGGTACGGCGTCCGACCCGGCCCTGCGAGACCTGGAAACCCGGGTCGCACAGCAGCGTCAGGTCCGGCCTGGGCACGTGCTTGCAGATCTCGAAGAACCACTCCTCGTTGGCGAAACCGCGTGCCCGCATCTGTGCCAGCGCCGTGAAGACGTACCTGTCGGTGATGACCGTGCGCCCCTCGCGGAGCGCGGGCAGCACCACCTCGTGGAGGTTCTGCAGCCGGTCGCTGGTCAGCAGGCAGATCAGGGCGCGGTAGTCGACCTGGTGCCGCTCCTCCGGGTGGTAGATGTAGCGGGTGAACAGCGGGGACTCCCGGGCATACCTGGACGGCTGCATGGTCACGACCGGTTCCACACCCCCCGAGGCCAGCCGCTTGGAGAGCCCCTCGATGAGGCTGGTCTTCCCACTGCCGTCCATGCCGCAGAAGGCGATGAACGTGCCGGGGAGGTCGTGGTCGTAAAGGGGAAGGGCCATGTCCGGGCTCCTCTCAGAGTCCTCTCTTGGGCAGATGACGGTACAGCTGATGGGGCGGCCACGGGGCAAGCCGGTTCCTCTCGGGGCCGGACGGTGCTCCGGCCCCGGGCCGGGTCAGATGGCGGTGTAGCCGCCGTCCACCAGCAACTCGGTGCCGGTGACGAACCGGGCGTCGTCACCGGCGAGGAAGTGGATGGCACCGGCGATCTCCTCGGGGCGTCCCTCGAAGCGTAGCGGCGCCCCGAAGGAGTGACGTTCCCGCCGGGGACCGTCGGCGGAGGTGTAGACGGTCTCGGCGAGTCTCCGGGTGTTCTCGCCGAGCCGGGTGGCCGTCCGTCCCGGGCTCACGATGTTCGCCCGCACGCCGTACGGGGCGTTCTCCACGGCGAAGGCGCGTACCAGCTGCACCAGGCCCGCCTTGGACGCCTCGTAGGCGGCGCACCCGCCACCGGCGCCGATCACGTGGGCCGAGACCGAGCCGACCGCGACGACCGAGCCGCCGGAGGAGAGCCGCAGCAGTGGCGCCGCCCGCTTCAGGCACAGGAAGGGGCCGGTGAGGTTGACGCCCAGGATGTAGGACCAGTCGTGTTCCGACATGTCGGAGACGAACCCGTCGCTGGTGACGCCCGCCGCCAGGACCAGGGTGTCCAATCCCCCGGCGTCCGCGATCCGGGCGAAGAGGTCCTCGACCTGCTCGGCCACGGAGACGTCCACCGCGTACGGCCGGACCCGGTCGGCGCCGTGTTCGGCGGCCAGCCGTTCGGCGGCCTGGGTGAGGGCGGTCTCGTCGCGGTCGACCAGGGTGACCTGGTCGCCGCGCGTGAGGAAGATCTCGGCGGCGGCGTGACCGATGCCGCTGGCGGCGCCGGTCACGCACACGCGACGGGGAGCCGTCACCGCCTGCCTCCCAAGGCACCGGGAAGTTCGCCGCCCGAGGCGCCGGGGAGTTCGCCGCCCAAGACGCCGGGAAGTGCGCCACCCCAGGAGCCCGGAGCCTCGCGGGGCGTCTGACGTTCCCGGGAGGTCGTCACTCCCACTCCACGGTCGCCGGGGGCTTGCTGGTGATGTCGTACACCACGCGGCTGATGCCCGGCACCTCGTTGACGATGCGGTTGCTCACCGTCGCCAGGAAGTCGTGGGAGAAACGCGACCAGTCGGCCGTCATCCAGTCTTCGGTGTCCACGGCGCGCAGGGCCAGGACGTCCTCGTAGGTCCGGGCGTCGCCGAGCACGCCGACGGTCCGCTCGGAGGTGAGGACGGCCAGCGCCTGCGCGGTGTGCCGGTAGAGACCGGCCGCGCGCAGCTCCGAGATGAAGATGTGGTCGGCCCGGCGCAGCCGTTCCAGCCGCTCCCGGGTCACCGCGCCGGTCATCCGTACGGCGAGGCCGGGGCCGGGGAAGGGGTGGCGGTCGACGATCTCCTCGGGCAGGCCGAGGCTGCGGCCCACCTGGCGCACCTCGTCCTTGAACAGGAACGACAGCGGGTCCAGGAGTTCCAGGCGCATGGTGTCGGGCAGCCCGCCCACGTTGTGGTGCGTCTTGATCTTCGCCGCGGCCGAGGAGTGGCGCTTGGAGTCTCCGGCGCTCTCGATGACGTCCGGGTAGGTGGTGCCCTGGGCGAAGAAGTCGGCGTCGCCGAGGGTGGGGGCGACCTCCTCGAAGACCTCCATGAAGCTGCGGCCGATCCGGCGGCGCTTCTCCTCGGGGTCGACCACGCCGTCGAGGGCGCTGAGGAACTTCTCACTGGCGTCCACCTTGACGACGCGCATGTTCAGGTGGCGGGAGAACACGTCCATGCACTGCTCGGCCTCGCCGAGGCGCAGCAGCCCGTTGTCGACGAACACGCAGGTCAGCTGGGAGCCGACGGCCCGGGAGACCAGGGCGGCGGCGACGCCGGAGTCGACTCCGCCCGACAGCGCGCAGATGACGCGCCGGTCGCCGATCCGGGTGCGCAGCCAGTCGACGGTGTTCTCGATGAACGACGTGGCCGACCAGTCGCCCGCGCAGCCGCACAGGTCGAGGGCGAAGTTGCGCAGCAGGTCGCGGCCGAAGGCGGTGTGCGCGACCTCGGGGTGGAACTGCACGCCCCAGAACAGGGCGCCGTCGCCGATGACGGCGATCAGGCCGTCGCCGCTGCGCGCGAACACCTCGAAGCCGGGCGGCACCTCGACGATGTGGTCGGTGTGGCTCATCCACGCGACGGAGTTCGACTCGACGCCGGTGAGCAGGGGGGAGTCGCCTTCGAGGAGCACCTCGGCGCGGCCGAACTCCCGGCTGGGGGCGGAGGCCACCCTGCCGCCGAGGGAGTGGGCGAGCAGCTGGGCTCCGTAGCAGATGCCAAGCACAGGAATCCCCAGGTCGAGCAGTCCTTCGGGCAGTCCGGCGGCGCCGTCGTCGTAGACGCTGTGCGGGCCGCCGGACAGCACGATCCCGCGCGGTTTGCGCGCGGCGATCTCCGAGACGTCGGCGGTCGCGGGCATCAGTTCGCAGTACACGCCCAGTTCACGGATTCGGCGGGCTATCAGGAGGCTGTACTGCGAGCCGTAGTCGAGCACGACCAGCTCAGCCTGCTCGACGGAGGGGCGGTTGAAGGTGGGGCTCACGTCGGAGCGTGACATGCGAATCCATTCGGGCGGTCTCGGTGGTCCCACGCGGGTTCCACAAGTACTCAGATCATACGTATTAAGTATGAGGACGAGGCCCGGAAACAAGCCCCGCGTGAGGCCCTTCACATTTACGCAGGTCAAGGCCTCGTGACTGCTTGGAGAGCCAGCGGATCCGGCCCTCGCGAACGGTAAACCTTCTTAACTATAGGTCCTTGACACTACCAAAGTCATACGTATGATGAGGCTCACTTGTAAGCCCGTTTGTGGGCTAATGGGTGCTTTGGCCGCCTGAAAAAGCGTGTCTCCCGCCCATAACTCTGCAGCTGGGAGTGAGCACAGATGTCCACCAAATCTGAACTCCAGCGGTCCATCGACGGCGGGGCCATCCCTCCCTTCGTCTACTGCTATCCGGTGCGTTCCTCCTACCGCCCGCTGGATCCGGGACGGGCCGTCGAGGCCATCTGGGAAGAGGACCTGAGCCATTCGCCGACGCGCGAACTCAACCTCTACCTGCACGTTCCCTTCTGCAGGTACAAATGCGGGTTCTGCAACCTGTACACCGTCATCTCCGAGGACGCGGACGTGTACGACGCCTACACCGAGGCGCTGTGCGCGGACATCCGCAGGCACGCCTCGGTGATCCGGGACCGGCGATTACGGACGGTCTACATCGGCGGGGGAACGCCGAGCCTGCTGCACCGCCGCAACTTCGACCAGATCTTCGACACGCTGACCGAGGTCTACCCCAACTGGCGCAGCACCACCGAGGAGGTCGCGGTCGAGGCGACGCCCGACTCCATCGTCGACCGGCCCGACACCCTGCGCCACCTGATCGCACGCGGCCTGACCAGGGTCAACATGGGCATCCAGTCCCTGCGGCCGCAGGAGATCCGCGAGGCGGGACGCGGCCAGGCCAACGAGCGCACGGTCCGCAAGGCGATCGAGATCGTCAAGACGACGGACCTCGCCAACCTCAGCACCGACCTGATCATGGGATTCGCCGGACAGGACGACCAGTCCTGGCGCGAGTCGGTCGACGAACTGGTCTCCCTGGCCCCCGAGACGATCAGCACCTACTTCCTGACGATCCGCCCGGACGCCTGGTTCTCCAAGACCGGCAGGTACCGGTACATGCGCAACGGCGCCCTGTACGACCGCTACGACTACGCGCAGGAGAAACTGCTGTCGGCGGGATACGTCCAGGAGTCCAACGTCCGGTACAAGAAGCCGGGACGCGGGGGCTACGTCCAGAAGGTCCTGCAGTTCCACGGCGTCCCCGTTCTCGGCCTGGGCGCCGGGGCGCGGACCTACACCAACACGGTCGACTACATCGTCGGCGGCAGCGCCAACCCCACGCTCGCCGAGGTCGGCGACTACATCAAGGGCGCCAACACCGGCAGCCTCGCCCCCCGGGCCGGGTTCGTCTACGACGACGTCGAGCGGATCCGCAAGCGGCTGGCCCTGGACCTGTTCGACCTGAACCTGCACGACCTCGACAGGTACGGCTACCGCGAGCACGCCCACCTGTTCGAGCCCGTCCTGCTCGCCGCCGAGGAACTCGGCCTGCTGACCCGCCTGCCCGGGGACCGGGTGCAGCTCACCAGGACCGGCTTCAAGTACCGCGACATCATCTCCTGGATGTTCTACTCCCCGGAGGTCGTGCGCCTCGACGAGGAGTTCTACCGGGAACTGCACAACCAGAACTCCCGGGCCACCCGCCTGCTCGGCAACCCCTCGTTCATCTCCGGCCTGTCGGCCGCGGTCTGAGAGGGGACGAGATGCCGGTACTCGCCGTTCTCGGAGCCCACTGGGGAGACGAGGGCAAGGGAAAGATCGCGGCGGCCCTCAGCCGGGACGCCCACGTGTGCGCCCGCTTCCAGGGCGGGCCGAACGCCGCCCACTCGGTGCTCGCGCCGGGCCGTACCGAGCCGTGGGTGCTGCGGATGGTGCCCAGCGGGATCCTGAGCGGGGCCGTCGGCGTCGTCGGCGGCGGCTGCGTCATCGAGCCCAGGATGCTGCTGAACGAGGTGGCGACGCTGCGCGCCGCCTTCCCCGACGTGACGGACCGCCTGCGCGTCTCCCTGCGGGCCCACGTCATCACCGCCGACCACCGGGAGGCCGACAGCGCCGGAAGCGGCGTGGGCAGCACCCGGATGGGCGTCGGCCAGGCCTACCGCGACAAGGCGGCGCGCACGGGACTGCGGGTCAAGGACCTGCTGACCGGCGGGGACCGCCTGCCCGCCGACCTGCGCCCTGTCGCCGAGGAGTTCGCCGACCTGATCGGCCACTGCTGTGTCGACGAGGTCGCCTACCTGCGCGACCGGCTCGACCACGGCGCGCGGGTGGTCGCCGAGGGCGCCCAGGGCAGCAGGCTGGACCTCGACCACGGCGACTACCCCTACGTGACCTCAAGCAACACCACGGTCGGGGCGGTCCTCACCGGCCTGGGGGTCGGCCCCAGGGACATCGCGAGCGTCCTGCTGGTGACCCCCGCCTACGTCACCAAGGTCGGCGGCGGTGAACTGCCCTCGCGGCTGTACGGCGAGCTCAACGCCGAACTGCAGGAACGCGGCGAGGAACTCGACCGCGCGACCGACCTGATGCGGGACACCGGCTGGCTCGACATCGGCTGGTTGCGCAGCGCCTGCCGCCTCAACCAGGCGGACGGGATCGTGATGACCAAGTTCGACGTGCTCGCGGGCTTCCCGGCGATCGGGCTCTACGACCAGGACAGGGCCCCCGCGGTACGGATGCTCCCCGGCTGGAGCGCCGAGGACGTCGCCGCCGCGTCCGGGGGCGCCGAGGCGCCCCCCATCGCGGCCTACCTCGCGGAGGTCGAGCGGCACTGCGCCACCCCGGTGGTCGCGGCGGGCCGCGGGGCGGGGCTGGACGACTGGTGGTGGCGCGGTGACGAGGAAGACCTGTGGAGGTCGCCCGACCAGGCCCTGGTCGTGAACTGATGATCGAAGTCGACGTGGGCGACGCCGTACTCGGCAACCTGCGGATCGGGATCAGCCCACTGTGGGAGACGGTCGCGAGCCTGTCGCTGCTCAGCAGGCGGGACGCCTGCCCGTGGCCGTACACCGTGTGGGCCAGGAACGCCAGGCAGGCGCTCGCCAGGGGACGCGGGGGTGAGGCCCTGGCGTGGTTCGCCGGGGTCGGGCTCCCGCTGCCCGCCTTCCTCACCCCGGCCCCGCCGCCGGGAGCGGCCGGGATCGACGAGGAACTCGCCGCGCTGCGCGCCGTACCCGAGGAGACGGTCAGGGAGGAACTGGCCCGCCGCCACCCGTCGGGGACGCCGGAGCCGTTCGCCCGGTTCGCCAGGGAGCCCCGGGAGGCGCTCGACTGGTACGCGGACCTGCTCCAGGACTACTGGGCGGCCACGGTCGCGCCGTACTGGTCGGCCATGCGGCCCGTCCTGGACCAGGAGGTGCTGCTCCAGGCCAGGGTGCTGGCCACCGCGGGCGGCGGGGCCGTACTCGGCAGGCTCGGCGGGCGGCTGCGCTGGGACCGGCCGACGCTGAGCCTCAACGACTCCTCGGCGTCCCGGCGCGACATCCGGGGCGCGAGCAGGCTGGTGCTGGTCCCGCTGCTCTTCGCCCGCGGCACGCCGTTGTGCGCCACCGGTTCGCAGGAGGAGGTGGCGATCGCCTACCAGGCGCGCGGCTCGGCCGTACTGGCCGGGGGACGGGCGTCGGGGGCGGTCAGGCAGGACGCGGAGCCGGAACGCGGTGACCGGCTGGCGATCCTGGTGGGACGCGGCAGGGCCGCCATCGTCAGGGCGCTGGCGGTTCCCACCACCACCTCGGTGCTGGCGACGACCCTCGGCCTGGCGGCGAGCACGGTCTCGGAACACCTGACGGCTCTGGTCGCCGCCGGTGTGGTGCAACGGCATCGAATCGGTGTACGTGTGATGTATGAGCTGAACCGGTCAGGTCGGGCGCTGCTGGAGTATCTCGACAACGAGACCGTGCACCCGGCCGCCTGACGCCTGTTCCAGGAAGGACCACCGCATGCCACCGACGACGCCGTTGATGACGCCGTCCCTCACCGCCGACGAGAAGACCACGCTGCACGCCTTCCTGCGCTACCTGCGGGAGTCCGTGATCGCCAAGTCGGCGGGCGTCGACGACGAACAGGCCGCCAGGGAACTCCTTCCCTCGGGCAAGAGCCTGCTCGCGCTGCTCAAACACCTGACGGTCATGGAGCTCGGCTGGGTGAGCTGGGCGTACGCGGGCGTCGACCTCCCCTCCGAACTGTGCGACCAGGAGGTAAGGCCAGGGGAGACGGCCGAGGAGGTGATCGCGGCCTACCGCGCCGCCGCCGCCCGCTCGGACGCCGTCATCGACGGCTGCGCGTCCCTGGACGCACCCGGCGTGCGGACGCTGCGCCCGACCGCCCCGGCCACGCCGACCATGCGCTGGGTGCTGGCCCACCTCATCGAGGACACCGCCCGGCACACCGGCCACGCCGACGTGCTGCGGGAGCAGATCGACGGGCTCGCCGGGAACTGGAAGGGCAACACCCGGTGGTGAGCGGGCTCCACGAGGTGGAGACCGTCTTCACCGAAGGGCACGTCGAGATGCTCGACTGGTCGGGCGGCCCGGTGCTGGCCGACCAGGACGAGAAGGGCGTGCTGCTCACCGGCCCCGACGGTACGGTGCACCGGATCGACGACGAGGCCGACGTCACGATCTTCGCCGGGGACGAGGCCGCCTTCCTGTCCGTCCACCGGGACGGCACGACCCTGCGGGTCGTCCAGCGGCCCCTGCGCGGTGACCCGGTCACCTGGGAGGCCCCCCTGACGGGTGCCGCCGCGCGGGGGTGGGCGCCGTTCGACGCCCTGCCGGGACGGCCGGTCGGCGGGACCCGGGGCGTCGCGCTGGTCGTGGAGACGGACACGGGCGCCCAGGCGATCCTTGAGGCCTTCCCCGGCGGGACCGGGCGGATCCACCCGAACCGGTGGCCCGGCGAGTCGCCGGTCCACGTGGACGGCGGCCTGAACCTGGCCGTGACCCAGCTCCACGACGCCCCCGACCGGCCGGTGCTCCACGTGTGGCCCCTGGATCCGGACCTTGACGACCCCGTGGAGAGACGGGTCGAGGGACGCTGGCTCGACGTCCGCGACGGCCTGGCGCTCGTCGAACGCGACGGCAGGCCGGTGACGTGGCGGCCGGGCACGGACGTCGTCACCGACGAACTCCGGATCGAGGGAGACCTGGTCGACGCGCGTTTCCTGGGACCGGGCACGGACACGATCGCCGTGGTCGTCACCTCCGAGGGCGCCGACAGCCTGGTCGTCGTCGACCGGGCGAGCGGCGCCCGGCGGGCCGTACCGCTGCCGCCGGGCCGGATCCGGGTCTGCTCCGCCCACGCCGGGGGTGTCGGGCTGCGCCTGACCTCCGTCGTGAACGGCGGCGTGTGGGCCTGGCTGGCACCGGACGGGACAACGCGCACCGCGCCGGGAGGCGTCCCACCACTCGGCGGCGGCGCCGTCTCCAGCCACCGCTGGCAGGGCGCCACCCCCATCCACGTCCACCTGCCGGGAGGCGGGCCGACCGGCGTGGTGATCTCCCTGCACGGCGGGCCGGAGATCGTCGAACGGGACGAGCTCCGCTTCGACGGGCTCTACCGGAGACTCCTGGAACGCGGGATCGCCGTCCTCGCGGTGAACTACGCCGGATCGTCCGGCTACGGGGCGGCCCACACCAGACGCGCGTGGCGCGCCTGGGAGGAGACCCTGCGGGAGGACCTGACGGCCTGCCTGACGTTCGCGGAGCGCAAGGGCGTGCCCCGCGACCGGACGATCCTGCTCGGCGCCAGCTTCGGCGGCGGCCTCGCGCTGCTCGGCAACGCCATCCTGCCCGGTACGGCCGGCGTGGTCGCCTGCTCGCCCCTGGTCGACCTGGTGCGCCACGTGCGCAGGATGGTCGAGGAGGACCCCCGCTGCCGGGCCTGGTTCACCCGCAGGTTCGGGGACCTGACCGCCGAGGGAGCCGTCGCCCCCCTGGACCCGGTACGGCTCGCCTGCCCGGGGAGCGGTCCCGTCTTCCTCATCCAGGGCGACCGGGACCCGATCTCCAGCCTCGGGGACGTCCGGGACCTCGCACGGCTGGCGGCCGAACGCGGCCTGCCCTGGGAACTCGTCGTCGAGCCCGGCGTCGGCCACCGCCCCGCCACCCTCAGACAGGCGCTGAACCGCCACCGCAACCTCATGGAGGCCCTGGAGAAGTTGGCCGGTCAGTGGGGGCATTCGGCTGGAACCGAATTCCTTGTCGGGCCCGCGGACGCCACCTAGGGTCACGATGGCGATCAGCCGTCCGTCCAGGAACCCCTGAACCCGGGAGAACCCATGAAGCCGTACGTCAGACCGCAGCCCATGTCCGAGGAGCCCCAGGAGGAGGGCTCGGCCGAGTCCTCCAAGCCCCTGAAGCCCTACGTCAAGTCGCAGGCCAAGCAGGTCGCCTACAACACGGTGCTGCGCGTGGTCGCCTGAGCAAGGACTCCCCCCAACCCCTGAGGTGCACATGTGCGGTCTGGCCGGTCTGGCCCGTATCGACGGCGGCCACACGGACGCCACGACGGACGCGCTCCTGGAACGGATGGCGCGGATCATCGCCCATCGAGGCCCCGACGACCGGGAACTGCTGCGGCAGGGACCGGTCGGCCTCGCCTTCACCAGGCTCTCCCTGGTCGATCCGGAGAGCGGCGGCCAGCCCCTCTCGACGGAGGACGGCGACCTCGTCCTGATCGCCAACGGCGAGGTCTACAACCACCGTGAGCTGGCCGCGAGGCTTCCCGCGGGCACCCGGCTCAAGGGGGGCTCCGACTGCGAGGTCCTCCTGCACCTGTACCGCGAGCGGGGCGACGCCTTCCTCGACGAGGTACGCGGCATGTTCGCCATCGTGCTGTGGGACCGTCGCCGGGGACGGCTCGTCCTGGCTCGCGACCGGTTCGGCATCAAACCGCTCTACTACCACCGTGACGGCCGGCGCGTGGTGTTCGCCTCGGAGATCAAGGCGCTGTTCGCCGACCCGGCCACGCCACGCTCCCTGGACTGGGAGCAGGCGCTCACCCACCCCATGCTCAGCGCCGCGCCGTACCCGCACCGGGCGGAGGTCCCCTCCACCTGGTTCACCGGGATCGAGTGCGTCCCCGCGGGCCGGATCGTGCAGATCGACCTGGCCGACGGGACGACCCGCGAGCACACGTACTGGTCCCTGCCGACGGCCGACGCGGACGCCTCGGAGGAGGAGTTCGTCCGCCGCTACGGCGAACTGCTGGCCGAGTCCGTGGCCGAGTGCGCGACCGCCGACGCCGAACTCGGGGTCTTCCTCAGCGGCGGCGTCGACTCGGCGGCCGTCACCGCCCTGGCCACGCCGTACGCGGGACGGCTGCACACCTTCACCGTGCTGTCGGCGAGCACCCTGCGCAACGGCGACGCCGAGCACGCCTCCTGGCTCGCCGGGAAGCTCGGCCTGCCCAACCACCAGGTGTGCTTCGAGGCCGACCGGATCCCCTCCCCGGACGAGTGGAAACGGCTGCTGTGGCTGATGGAGCACCCGCAGTGCGGACCCGAGCAGTACTACAAGCACGAACTGCACCGCTACGCCAAACAGGCCAGGCCGGAGCTGCGGGGCATGCTCCTGGGGGCCGCCAGCGACGAGTTCAACGGCGGCTACTCGGTGGACTACAGCGGGGGAGGCGGCTGGGACGCCTTCGTCGCGACCCTCGACTCCATGGCGTGCTCCGGCGCCCTGCGGACCCGCCCCGGCCTGGCGCCCTGGTGGACGCGGACCGACGTGCCGCTGCTGTCCAGGGAGCTGCTCGCCGTACGTGAGGACCCCTACCGGGCCTACCTGGCCGCCGAGTACAGCAAGATCCAGCAGTACAACTGCTGGCACGAGGACCGTACGGCCGCGGGCAGCGGCATCGAGGCGCGGGTGCCGTTCCTCGACCACCGCCTGGTCGAACTGGTCCTGTCCATCCCGCCGAGCCACAGGAAACGGCTGCTGTGGGACAAGACGATCCTGCGGGAGAGCATGCGGGGCGTGCTGCCGGACCGGATCGCCGCCCGGGAGAAGGTCCCCTTCTTCTACGGCGAGGGGCAGCGCCACACCCACCGGGTCTTCCTGCGGATGCTGCGCGGGGACGGGGCGGCGCTCGTCGAGGAGGCCCTGGCCGCGCCGGGCGCCTCCGGCGCGCTGGACGGCCCCGCCGTACGGGGACTGCTGGGGTCGCTGACGGAACGGGACGACCTGGCCCAGGTGGAGATCCTGCTCAGGCTGGTGAACCTGGGGCTGCTGTCCCAGATGGTCGGCGATCTTCCCCCGCCCGTCGTGGACATGTCCGCCGGCCCGGTCCCCGTCGCCTTGGGCGGTGAGAACGAGGCGCGGACGGAGGAGATCCTCGGCTGCGCGCCCTCCGTCGAGCCGGGGTCGGTGCCCGCGCAGGAGGACGGCTTCCTCCTGCTCGCGGACACCACGGCCGAGGGGACCTGGTACGTCGCCGTGGACGGCGCCGTCCGGTACGTGCTGGAGAAGGACGACGACTGGCTGGACCTGCTGCGCTCCGTCGACGGCGCCCGCTCGGTCGCCGAGATCGCCGAACTGACCGGGCGGCCGGGGGACCAGGTGGCACGGCAGGTCGCCGAGGCCGTCGAACACGGGATGTTGCACCTGATCGAGGAGGGGACGGGCCATGCGGGTTGACCCGAGCGGACACCTGGCGGAACTGGCCGCGCGCGGGCTGCTGCCCGAGGACCACCAGGCCGTCTACCTGGCCGGATCCCTGGTCAGGGGCTGGGGCAACTCGGGCAGCGACCTCGACGTCTACGTCGTGTCCACCGCCCAGAGAACCGCCCCGAGCACGGCTCTCGCCCCGGTCGCGCTGACCCCCGACCACGTCCCCGTCGAGGTCGTCCACGTGGACGGCGTCAGGTGGGACATCGAGTACTGGACCGACTCCCAGGTCGACCAGATGTTCGCCAAGGTGTCCTGGGAGGAGTTCGACACCAACCACAGCGTGGCCGACCTGCTCACCTCCCACGAGATGGACTTCCTCGAACGACTCGGCAGCGCCGTGTCCGTCACGGGGGAGTCGTGGCTGGCCGGGCGCAGGACACAGCTGGAGTCCTCGGCGATCCGCTCGATCCTGGTCAGCCGCGCGCTCAACCTGTCGGACCTCTTCGTCGAGGACGCCGTCGGCCAGCTCAAGGCGGGAGACGTGGAGAGCGCCGTGCTCTCGGCCAAGCTCGCCTTCGGCTACGCGGTCAACGCCCTGCACGTCTCGTGCGGGGAGTTCGGCCACAGCGCCAAGTGGCGGGCACGCCGGTTCCGCCAGGTCGAGCAGACCATCATGCCCTTCGAGGAGTACTGGACGATCGAGACCATGCGGGGGTACGACCCGGCGAACCCGGCCGCGTGGGTCGAGGACGTCGTACTGGCGTGCCGCCGGATCTCCATGGAGGTCGTGATCTGATGGAACAGCTGTCCCCCGAGGCCGTACCGGTGCCCAGGCTCGACGTCCGGGTGCGCAACGTCGGCGGCACGATCACCGTCGCCTGGGGCGAGAGCGTCTTCGAGCTCTCCGAGACGGCGGGCTTCCTGTGGAGGCGCGTGGACGGCCGCAGGTCGCTGCGCGAGCTGGCCCTGCTGCTGGCCGGGGAGTACGCGGTCGACGCCGAGACCGCGCTGCTGGACACGGCGGAGACCATGACGGCGCTTGCCGACGGCGGGCTCGTGCGGTTGAGATGAGAGACACGCCGGAGGACTACGGCAGCCGTTTCGAGCGCTGGGACGAACGGGCGGCCGTCAGGGTCAAGCCGCAGCCCGTCATGGACCCCCCGGCGCCGGACGCGCTGTACTTCCCCCCGGAGCTCGTCCCCGTGCTGCGCCATCCGCTGGTCGCCGAGCGGGGGGAGCGGGCGGTCCACGACGCCCTCGCCCAGCACCTCTACCACTACCTGCACTTCACGGTTGAACTGGAACAGCTCGCGATCATCCCCGTCGCGGCCAGGATCGCCAGGGGGCGCTCCGGGCTGGACCTCCCGGAGCGGATGCGCGCCGACGCCTACAAGATCGTGACGGACGAGGCCTGGCACGCCCAGCTCTCCTACGACCTGATCAGGCAGGTCGAGGCGCGCTCAGGGGTCGAGTGGGCCGACGCGGGCACCCCGGCCTTCCTGCGGCGCCTCGACGCCGTCCGCAGGCGCCTCGACCCCCGGGTCCGGGGGCTGGAACGGCTGCTGTTCGCGGTCGTCAGCGAGACGCTCATCTCGACCGTCCTGACCGACATCCCCAGGGACCGGCGGCTGCCGGGGGCCGTACGCGACCTGGTGCGCGACCACGCCGAGGACGAGGGCAGGCACCACGCCTACTTCCGTGACCTGCTCCAGCGGCTCTGGCCCGCGCTGAGCGCCGGGGAGCGCGCCTGCGTCGGCCCTCTGCTGCCCGCGATCGTCGCGGCGTTCGTCGAGCCGGACCGTGAGGCGGCGGCCGTCGTCGCCCGGTCGGCGGGGCTGTCGCGCGAGGAGGCCAGGACCGTCGCGGCCGAGTCGCTCTCGGCGGAATGGACGGCCCGGGACACCGCGTCGAGGGCGCGGACCGTCGTACGGTATTTCGAGGAGGCGGGAGCGCTCGACGACGGCGCGACCATGGAGGCGTTCGTCTCGGCCGGGCTCCTGAACAACGTCCGGGACGGGTGAGAGCGCGCCTCTTTTTCCCCTTCGATCCGATGGGGAATGCCTGGATGGAATACTTGTCCTGGCATCGGATCACAGAGCATCGAGTGGCAGCGGTGTACGGGGTCACGGGTCACGGGGAAGAACGCGATCTGTCTGTGCGCCATGACGAACACATAGGGTGATTAGACATGCTTAGGCCGGTGAAAGCGCGCATCACCAGCAGGGATGTGGCTCAGGCAGCCGGGGTCTCACAGTCGACGGTCTCCCTCGTCCTCACCGGGAAGTGGCCGGGCCGGGTCTCGAAGGAGACCGCGGCCAGGATCAGGCGCATCACCGCGGAGATGGACTACCAGCCGGATCTGACGGCGCGGAGCCTGCGACTTGAGCGAACCGGCACGGTGCTGCTGATCGTTCCCGCGATCACCAACACCTTCTTCGCCAACCTGCACGTGGGGGCGACCCAGGTCGCCAACCAGCACGAGACGACCGTCCTGGTCTATCCCATGGGCACCGACAGGCACGAGCGACTACTCCCGATACCGCAGCAGGCCATCGACGGGATGCTGGTCTACGGCGACGTGGGGACGGAGGCCATCCGCCCGCAGGGCGTCGTGCCGATGGTGCCGCTGGACTGCGACCCCCGGCTGTACCCCGACGCGGTCAACGTGGACATCGCCGTGGGCAGCCGCGAGGCCGCGCGCCACCTGCTGGACCTCGGTCACCACAGGATCGGCTACCTGCACGTGGACCGGCGCGGCGCCTGGATGCTGACGACCAGGCTGCGCTCCCTGCGCGCGGTGGTCAGGCACCGCCCGGGGGCGAGCCTCACGGTGGTCGGCACGACCTTCGACCCCGTGGACGCCCAGCGGGCGGCCCTGGAACTACTGCGTTCTGACCCGGCCCCCACGGCGGTGGTCTGCGAGGACGACAACCTGGCCGTCGTGGTGTTCGCCGCCGCGCGGAGCCTCGGTCTCGACGTCCCGAACGACCTGTCGGTGATCGGCTACAACAACCTTCCGATCAGCGACGTCCTCCACCCGGCGCTGACGACGGTGAACATCCCGGTCACCGAGCTGGGGGCGGCCGGTGCCCAGGCGCTGCACGACCGGCTCGCCGCCAGGCAGCCGAGCCCCGCCGTGCTGCGGAGCTCCCTGGTCGTACGGCAGTCCACCGCCCCGCCCCGTCAGGCCTGACGTTCGCGAGCCCCCGTGAGACCGGGATCACGGTAGATGATCCCGAACGAGGTGAGGAGGAAGGCGACCGGCAGGAGCGCCTGGATCGTCCCGGTGAGGAGCACGGTGGTCGCGCTGCCGAGAGACTGCGCCGCCACCCCTCCGGCCAGCGCCCCCAGGGGAATGGCCCCGTGCGAGATCAACCGGTAGCTCGCCGTCACCCGCCCCATCAGCTCGGGACGGACGATCGCCTGCCGGGCGCTGATGGCGTGGACGTTGTACACGGCCAGCGCGAACGTGCTGACGAACATGCAGGCCACCAGTACGGCGACACGCGGCGCCGTGGCGTCGAGGAGCGTGGCCGAGGCCGCGGCCATCACCCCGATCCCGCTCATGACCTGGGCCGCGAAGATGGTCGGCCCCGCGGGGAACCTGTTGTGGACGTAGGCGGCGAAGGCGGAACCGGCGATGCCGCCCACGGCACCCGCGGCCACGACCACCCCGAGCAGCGCGGGCGTCAGGGCGAGGTGCTGGACCACATAGATGAGGATCGTCACGTCGAACGCCTGGATGCACATGTTGCCGAGGCCGCTGGCCACCCCGAAGGCGAGAACCCGCCGATCCTTGACGAAGTACCGGAACCCCTCGGTGATCGCCGTCCCCCAGCGGAGCCGCTGCGGCCCCTTCCGCCCGGAGAACCTGAGCTTCAGCGTGGACAGCAGGGAGGCCGACAGCAGGTAGGACACCGCGTCGACCAGGAGGGCGTACGGCGCGCCGAGCAGCTGGACGATCAGCCCCGCGAGCCCGGGACCGGCCACGTCGATGACGGAGTAGCTCGTGCTGACCGCGGCGTTGCCGGGGACGAGCTGCTCCTCACCGACCAGCCGGGGAAGCATGGAGTGGTGCGCCACGTCGCCGAGGGCCTTGAACACGCCCATGGCCAGGCCCAGGCCGTACAGCCAGCCCAGACTCAGCACGCCGGTCGCCGTGACGATCGGCACGGTGAGCAGGATCAGTCCTCGGGCCAGGTCGCACCCGGCGTTCACCAGCTTGGCCGGCCAGTGGTCGGCGACGACCCCGGCGAAGGGCAGGACGACGACCGCGGGGACGTACTGTAGGCCGGTCAGCAGGCCGAGCTGTACGGGGTCGGCGTGCAGGACCATCAGGGCGGTCAGGGGCAGGGCCATCAGCGTGACCTGGGAGCCGATTCCCGAGACGGTGACCGCGGTCCAGAACCTGAGGAAGTTCGCGTCGCGGAGCGGGCCTTTCCCAGCCGAGCCTTTCCCCGTCAGGTTTTCCGCGGCCGGGCTTCCTACGGCCGGCCCTTTCCCGGCCGAGTTTTCCGCGGCCGAATCCTTCCCGGCCGAGCCTCCAACGGCCGGGTCTTCCACAGCCCGGCCTTCCGCAGCGGGGTCCTTCGTAGCGGGGCCTTCCGTGGCCGGGTCCTTCATGGCAGGCCGATGACGCCGACGTCGACGAGCGAGGCGTGGTAGGCGGCGATCTCGTCCTCGCCGACCTGGAGCCCGGCCGAGGCGAGCACGCCCCCCATCAGGTGTACGGCCTCCTCCTTGGGGCGGCCGTGGGAGATGCCCCACAACAGGGCGCCCTGCCAGCTGAGCAGCACGGACTCCCCGCGTACCGACTCGATGAGGACACCGCTGCCCTTCATCGGGATCACGCTCACGTCGATACGCCGGGAGTGGTGCCCGGGCACGGCGCCGAGCACCGGCACGTACTCCAGGCCGGTCGCCGCCATCACCAGCAGGTCCTGCGCGAGGAAGCGGTTCCTGCCGACGGCGTCGTCCTCGGCCGTGTACGCGTGGTCGATCACCTCGGTGAGCGAGGCCTTCAGCAGCTCGCTCGCCGAACGCCTCCAGCGGGCCCAGACCCACTTGGTGTTCACGTAGAGGTCGTCCCGCATGCACAGGTAGGCCTCGGTGGCGCGGTGCAGGTACTCCTGGGAGAGATACCTCATGGCGGGCGCGTCCCCGTTGAGAATGGCGCCGCAGATGTCCTCGTTGAGATTGTGCGCGTCGATCGCGTGCCGCGTCATGAGGAGCCGTTTGTAGTCCGGCATGTTGTCGGCCAGGCGTTGCCGCAACGCGGCGAGTTCACCGTCGTCGACGACGACCTCGCCGAGCAGGAAACGGGTGAGAACGTCCAGCCGGTTACGGCTGAACCGCGCGGTCTGGCTGAAGTCGGTGTTCGTCACCCGGAAGACCGTGCTCTCCTGCACGTCCCGGCGCAGTTGTTCGAGATCCAGGTACTCCACGTCCGCGCGCTCGCCCTCGAATTCGAGCTGCGCCGGGGGAAGCGATTCGCAGTCGGCCCTGACGACGAACAGATCGATGTCCGACATCGGGGAACCAAGCCCTGCCGTCGGCGCGCCACCGAGGTAGATCCGGGACACGGGATGTTCCTTCGCGAGCCATTCGGCGGCGCGTCGCCCTCGCGCGAGGACGTCATTCGACATGGGGGTGGTCATAAGCTTTCCGACGCTTTCCGAGGCTCTCGCTGGACGGTTTCCAGAACTGTCACCGGGCAGCTTTTCTGAATCGTCGCCGGACATGTCGTGGAGACCCGGCGACCGGGCGGCTGGGTGCGCGAGCACTCGGTCAGAGGGCACGCGCACCCAGTCAAGCTGGGGAAACTCAACCGTCTCCCGTTGTGGAGGACTACTCCATCCTGGTGGAGATGGTAATCATCGGAGACTCACCCATGGCCGATCACCCCCTTCCTGACCGTCGCGGCGGTGTTTCTCGCGAAACAAGGCCGTCTTTATCAGGAACCGTCTCCCCGGGGCCGTGGGTTTTCCGGCCGCCGTCCTCTTCCACAGGCGACCGCCCACGGGAAGGACGTTCTGAATCCGTTGCCGCAGCGATTTCTCTTCCGGCCCTCCGGCCGATACGGTTCCCTGCCCAACCTTCGTGGCGCCGGAGATCGCCGGGCAACTCTTTCGGTCCCCGCCGAATCGCCGGACTCCCGGGGCTCCCCAGGCTTCGCGGTGCACGGGTCCGGAAACGGCGGTACGCGACGAGTACGGCCCCGTCCCAGGGCGCCGCTGAGTCCGTTCGCCCCCGAGTGGTACCTGTTCGTCGCGACCGTCGCACCGCCCGGGGGTCCCTCCACGGGGCGGAGGACCCGAGGCTCCCCGGCGGATCCGGGCCGCGACGAGCCCCTGGGTGAAGGCCCGATCATCCAGACACACCCCTCCCTTCGCTGGCCTTTTATCGTAGAATGCTCAGTTTTCTGAGGCCCTTCTCCCGGAATTGCCCGGTGCATATGATTCGAGCCGGTTGACGAAGTATCCCGCGCTCGGACCCGGCCGCCTCCGCACGAGGAAAGGGACATCGCAGAGCGGCCGGTCGTACTCCGCCTGCGCCGATGCGGCCGTGCGGCGGGTGCCGCGCGGCGTTTTTCGGAAATCCCGAACAAACGGTGGAAACAAAAGGCGTCGGTTCGGCGGAGCCATTTCCACGTGAGTCACGCCCTTTCTTTTCGTATGCCTCGGAGGCGGAACGATGAACGAACCGATGACGGTCGGTGCCGCGGTTCCCGCTCTTGTCGCGCGCTGGGCGCGGGCGCGTCCTGACCACCCGGCGATCGTGTCCGCCGGTACCGAGCTGACCTACGGCGAGCTGGTCGAACGGGCGGGCCGGATGGCGAGCGTGCTGCGTTCCCACGGCGTCGAGCGGGGCACGCTGGTCCCCCTGGTCGTCGAACGCTCCGCGGAGCTGGTCGTCGCCGCCCTCGCGGTGCTGTTCGCCGGGGGCGCCTACGTGGGCGTCGACGTGGACGAACCGGACGCCAGGCTCGGCGCGATCGTCGCCGACTCCGGAGCCCCTCTCGTCGTCACCCGCGCGGCCACGGCCGGGCGGCTCGGCGGGGGACCGGCCAAGGTGCTGGCCGTTGAGGAACTGCTCGCCGCCGACGCGCCGGTGAGCCTGCCCCCGGAGGCGAGCCCCCTCCCGCCGGTGAGCCCGTCCCCGGAGAGAGGCCCGTCCCTTGGGGCGGGCCCGCTCCCGGAGGTGACGGCCGGCGACGTCTGCTACGTCACCTACACCTCCGGTTCCTCGGGCACGCCGAAGGGCGTCATGGTGGCGCACGGCGGGCTGTCCAACCTGGTCTCCTGGTACGGCCAGGCGTTCGGCGTGGGCCCCGAGGACCGGATCACCCAGTTCGCCCGCCCCTCGTTCGACGCCTGGGCGCTTGAGGTGTGGCCCTGCCTGGCGTGGGGCGCGACGTTGCGCCTGGTCGAGGGGCGGCTGCCGGACTCCCCGGCCGACTTCGCCGAGTGGCTCGCCCGGGAACGGATCACCGTGTGCTTCCTGACCACGGTGCTGGCCGTCGAGATGTTCGACCAGCCCTGGGACCTGTACGGCCACGCGCCCCGTGTCCTGCTCCTGGGCGGGGAGAGGCTGCGCCGCCACCCGCCGTTCGGCCTGCCGTTCGCCGTGTACAACCTCTACGGGCCGACGGAGACGACGGTGGTCGCCACCTGGGCCGAACTCGACCCCGCCGACGTGGTCGGAGGCCAGGACCCGCCGATCGGCAGGCCGTTGCCCGGCCTGCGGACCCATGTCCTGGACGCCGAGCGGCGCCCGGTGCCGCCGGGCACGGTCGGCGAGCTGTACGTCGCGGGGGCCGGGGTCGCGCTCGGCTACCTGCGAAGACCCGAACTGACCGAGGAGCGCTTCCCCGCCGACCCGTTCACCCCGGGCGGGCGCGCGTACGCCACCGGAGACCTGGTCCGCGAGCTGCCCGGCGGTGCGCTCGTCTTCGTCGGCAGGGCCGACGACCAGGTGAAACTGCGCGGCTTCCGGATCGAGCTCGGGGAGGTCGAGACGGCGCTGACCCGCCTGCCCGGGGTCCGCGAGGCGGCCGTGGTCCTGCACGAGCGGGGCGACCGGCTGGTGGGTTACGTCGTGTCCGACGGCCTCACGGAGGACCCGGGGGAGGGTCTGGCCGCTCTGCTGCCCGCCCACATGGTGCCGCAGACGATCGTCACGGTCGAACGGCTGCCCCTGACACCGCACGGGAAGCTCGACCGCGACGCCCTGGCCAGGCGCCCCCTCCCGGCCCGCGTCGCAGGTGAGACCGGCTTCCTGACCGAGGCGGAGCGGGTGCTCGCCGAGATCTGGTGCGACGTGCTCGACCTCGACGAGGTCGGGCGGCAGGACAGCTTCTTCGACCTCGGGGGCGACTCGCTCAGCGCGATGCGGCTGGCGTCACGGGCCAGGGAACGCGGCATCAGGCTCGGCGCCGAGGACGTCTTCGAGCACGAGGTGCTGCACGAACTGGCGGCGGCGGTCGACGCGACGGCGGGTGAGGACAGATGAGCCCCCTGACGAGCTTTTCGACGAGCCCCCTGCCTGAACCGCTGCCCGAACCGCTGTCGGAGTCACTGCCTGAGTCACTGCCTGAGTCACTGCCTGAGTCACCGTCGGAGTCACTGTCTGGGTCACCGTCTGGGTCACTGCCGAGGCCGCTGCGGGTGAGCCTGCTCGAACTGCCGCTCTACACCAACACGCTGCCCCTGGCCTCGGGCTACCTGCAGGCCTACGCCCTGCGGGACCCCGCCGTCGCGGCCGGCTGCGAGTTCCTCGTGCACGCCCCCACGGCGCGGACGCCGGTCGCCGAACTGGTCACGGCGCTGCTCGCGCAGGACGCCGACGTGTACGCGATGAGCTGCTACCTGTGGAACATGCGCCGGATCAAGGAGGTGCTCGACGAACTCGTACGGCACCGCCCCGACGCCTGCTTCGTCCTGGGCGGCCCGCAGGTGATGAACCACGCCGCCGAGTACGTGCCGCCGGAGCTGGAGAACGTGCTGGTGTGCAACGCCGAGGGGGAACGGCCCTTCCACGCGCTGCTCACCGAGCTGCTCACCGCCCGCGAGGGCGCGGCCGTACCGGACTTCACCCGGGTGCCGGGGATGAGCTTCTGGGTACGGGGGGAGCTGCTGACCACCGACAAGCCCGCCCGGATCACGGACCTGGACGAGATCCCCTCGCCGTTCGCCATGGGCCTGTTCGACGGCGGGGAGTACACCTTCGCGGTCGTGGAGACCAACCGGGGCTGCCCCTACAGCTGCTCCTACTGTTACTGGGGCGCCGCGACCAACGACAAGGTCCACCGCTGGGACCTGGAGCGGGTCAAGGCCGACCTCACCTGGATCAGCGAGCACGGCGTCGAGAGCGTCTTCCTCGCCGACGCCAACTGGGGGGCGCTGCCCCGCGACGTTGAGCTGACCCGGCACCTGGTCGAGGGCAAACGGCGCACCGGCTACCCGATGATGATCGCCATCCAGGCGGCGAAGAACCGTCCCGACCGGGTCACCGAGATCACCGAGATCCTCGTGGAGGGCGGCCTGCTGACCAGCCAGCCGGTCTCGCTGCAGACGCTGAGCCCGCAGACGCTTGAGATCGTGCAGCGCGCCAACATCAAGGAGTCCACCTATGTGGAGCTGCAGCTCAAGCTGCACGAGAAGCAGATCAGTTCCTACACCGAGCTGATCTGGCCGCTGCCCGGTGAGACCCTGAAGTCCTTCCAGGCGGGCATCGCCAAGGTGTGCAGAACCGGGGCCGACGCCGTCGTCGCCTACCCGCAACTGCTGCTGCGCAACACCCCCATGTACGGCACGCGGGAGGCGCTGGGCATCGAGACCGTACGGGTCGACGACCCCGTGGCCGAGGCGGACGTGGTCGTGGCCACCAAGTGGGTGACCCGCGAGGACTTCCAGGCCGGGGCCTGGTTCTACTACGCGGTCATCAGCCTCTACAACGCCCGCGCCGCCTTCCACGTCGCCAGGGAACTCGACCGGAGCGGCGTCTGCTCCTACGAGGACTTCCTCGTCCGCGCCGCCGACCACTACCGCCGCCGCACCGACACGGAGATCTGCGCGTTCTTCGCCGAGTCGGTGCGCGGGCTGGGCAACTACGACCTCAACAACATCGGCAAGGTCCTGCACATGGTGCTGCACTCCCACCGGGCGGAGATGGACACCCTGCTTGGGGACTTCCTCGGCGAACAGGGCTGGCTGGCCGATCCCAGACTGCGCGCCGTCTTCGAACTCGACCTGGTGGCCAGACCGTACGTGTACCGGGAGGCCGTCTCCGCGCCCGCGGTGCCGCTCTCGCAGGTGAGGATCGTGGACAGGGACCGCTACCGGCTCGTGGTCGACCTGCCGGAGGCCGCCGTGGGGGCACTCGCCGAAGCGGGTTTCGTCGAGGGCGTCACGGACCCCGGCAGGTACGTCGTCGACCATCGAGGCCGCAGGAAGATGCCCTATCCGCGTCACCGCAGTCTGGAGCACAACGCCGCCTACTGCCAGGCGATGATGAACCGGCTGCGCGACATCCTGCCCTCCTGGCGGGCGGCGGCCGTACGGGATCGGGTTCTCGATGCGTCGTGACCTCTTCACCCGGGAGCACGAGGAGTTCCGCGACCTCGTGCGGACCTTCGTCGCCAGGGAGGTCACCCCGAACCTGGAACGGTGGGAGGAACACGGTGCCGCGGACCGGGCCGTGTGGCTGCGCGCGGGCGAACACGGCCTGCTCGGCCTCGACGTCGACTCGGAGTACGGCGGGGCGGGCGTCGCCGACTACCGCTACCACGCGGTGCTGGGAGAGGAGTTCGCCCGCGCCGGAGCCCACGCCCCGGCGCTCTCCCTGCACAACGAGATCTGCGGCCTCTACCTGCGCACGCACACCACTCCGGAGCAGCGACTGCGCTGGCTGCCCGGCTTCTGCTCGGGTGAGCTGGTCACGGCCGTCGCCATCAGTGAACCGGACGCGGGCAGTGACCTGCGGCGCATCCGGACCAGGGCGGTGCGGGACGGCGACCGTTACGTGCTCAGCGGGCAGAAGACCTTCGTCTCGAACGGGGCCACGGCCGACCTCGTGCTGGTCGTCGCCCGGACCGGGGAACGGCCCTCCGACGCCGGTGTCTTCGTGGTCGAGCCGACCAGGGTCGGGGTGACCAGGGGCAGGACGCTCGACAAGATCGGGATGCGCGCGCTCGACACCGTCGAGCTCTTCCTCTCGGACGTGGAGATCCCGGTGGAGAACCTGCTCGGTCGTGAGGACCGTGCCTTCGCGTACCTGATCAGGACCCTTCGGCAGGAACGGGTGATGCTCGCCGTCTCGGCATTGGCCACCGCCGAACGGCTCTTCGAGGAGACCCTGACCTACTGCGGCAGACGCGAGGTCTTCGGACGGCCGATCGGACGTCACCAGTACAACCGTTTCCTGCTCGCCGAGCTGAGGACCGCGCTCACGGTCGCCCGCGCCTTCACCGACCGCTGTGTGGCCGAACACGACGCCGGACGCCTCACCTCGGAGGAGGCCGCCATGGCCAAGTGGTGGAACACCGAGCTGTGCCAACGTGTGGTCGACCGGTGTGTCCAGCTCCACGGGGGTTACGGCGTGATGCGGGAGTTCCCGGTGGCCCGTGCGTTCGTGGACACCCGGGTCCAGACCATCTACGGCGGAACCACCGAGATCATGAAGGAACTGATCGGCCAGTCCCTTCTGTGACCGGTTCGACGGCTCCAAGCGGATCGGGTGGTTTCCAGCGGGTCCGGCGGCGAACCGGAGCCGGTGCGGACCTGGGGTTTTCCAGCTCCGGCTCCGGGTGGGTGGGTCTTCAGGAGGTCACAGCTTGACGCAGCCGCTTCCGGAGACCCAGGTGCTGGTGAGCAGGTTCGCCCGGTCGCACTCGTAGGTGCCGGCGCTTGAGCCGGACGAGATGGTGATCACGCTTGCTCCTCCATCACCGGAGCCCGTGCACGGATTGCCCCAGACGTGCCAGATGGGGGTGCCTCCGGCGGGGCCCCGCTCGAAGAAGGTCCCGCTGTCGCAGGTGTAGGTTCCGGCGGCGTGCGCGGCCGGAACCATCAGCAGCGGCCCGGCGAGGGCCGCAGCGGCTGCGGTGATGGTGAGACGCTTGATCAGGGACATGGGGGGTGTCCTTTCTGAAAAAGGATGATTGTCCAACTATCCACCCATCCACCCAAGGATCACCCTCACCACACCGTCAGGCTTTTGGACCTTCTCATCTGATCACCGAGAGTGTCGACGGACCCGGAGGTTCAGCGGCGCCGCAGCGACGGGTCGAGCAGGGCGGGCGGGGTGTCGAACTTCTCGTGCGGGGCCAGATCGACACCGGGGGCGACGATCGCGTCGATCGCGTCGAGGACGTCGGCGGAGAGCACCGTGTCCGCGGCGTCGAGCTGCGAGCGCAGGTGGTCCAAAGTGCGGGGGCCGATGAGCGCGCAGGTCACGGCGGGGTGCGCGGTCACGAACCCGAGCGCGAGCTGGATCATGGTCAGTCCCGCCTCGTCGGCGACCTTGGCCAGTCGCTCGACGGCGTCGAGCCTGGCGCGGTTGGCGGGGATCGCGGTGTCGAAACGCTGTGGCATGAACGTCGAGCGGCTGGTGGTGATCTCCCGGCCCTCACGGATCGCTCCCGAAAGCCAGCCGGAGGCCAGTGGACTCCACGCCAGCACACCGAGTCCGTACTGCTCGGCCACGGGCAGCACGTGGGTCTCGACACCGCGCTGCAGGATTGAGTAACTGGGCTGTTCGGTGACGTAACGCCCCAGATGGTTCTCGCGGGCGGCCCACTGAGCCTGCACGATGCGGTACGCGGGGAAGGTTGAGGAGCCGAAATAACGGATCTTCCCCGCGCGTCGCAGGTCGGTCAGGGCCGACAACGTCTCCTCGTCGTCGGCGCTCGGGTCCCAGCGGTGGATCTGGTAGAGGTCGACGTGATCGACGCCGAGGCGGCGCAGACTGTCGTCCAGCGCGGTGACCAGCCAGCGGCGCGAGCCTCCCCGGTGGTTGCGCTCCTCACCCATCGGCATGGCCGCCTTCGTGGCCAGCACGATGTCGTCGCGGCGCCCGGCGACGGCCTTGCCGACCATCTCCTCCGACTCGCCCGCGCTGTACATGTCGGCGGTGTCGATGACGTTGATCCCGCCGTCGAGGGCGGCGTCGACGATGGCGGTGACCTCCTCCTGGGTGGTGCGGCCGATCTGGCCGAAGTTCATCGCGCCGAGTGCGAGGGAGCTGACCTGCACACCGGTGCGGCCCAAGGTGCGGTACTGCATGGCCGTGTTCCTTCCGTCAAAGGTGGGGGAGCTTGGACACGGGGGCCCGTTCTGCCATCATGAATAAACGGGACGATGTCCCGATTAACGATATGGAACGTTGTCCCGTTTAGCAAGCTCGACGGCGGAGGGAACGGCGCGGTGAAGAACAGCGACGAGAACGCGGGGAGTACGGCCCGCCCCAAGCGGGCGGACGCCCAGCGCAACAAGGAGGCCCTGCTCGACGCGGCCGCCGCGATCTTCGTCACCTCGGGCGTCGAGGCGCCGGTACGTGACATCGCGGCCAAGGCGGGCGTCGGGACGGCCACGATCTACCGCCACTTCCCGACGCGGGCGGACCTCATCATCGCCGTCTACCGCCACCAGGTCGAGGCGTGCGCCGAGGCCGGACCGGCCCTGCTGGCCTCGGGCGCGACGCCGTACGTGGCGCTGGAGCGATGGATCGGCCTCTTCGTCGACTTCCTGGTCACCAAACACGGTCTCGCGGCTGTGCTGCAGCCGGACAACCCCGGCTTCGACACGCTGCACGCCTACTTCATCGACCGTCTCGTGCCCGTATGCGGCCGGCTGCTCGACGCCGCGGCCGACGCCGGTGAGATCCGATCGGGCATCCAGGCCTACGAGCTCATGCGCGGCATCGGGAACCTCTGTATCGGCGCGGGCGGCGATCCTCGCTACGACGCGCGCCGCCTGGTCGAACTCCTCGTGGCGGGCCTGAGGAATGCCGACGGGTCGTGAATCCCCACGGGTGAGGACCGACAGGTTCGCTCAGGGGCCGCCCCGAGGGCTCTGACGGTGGAAGCGGTGAGGAGGGCGAGCCTCATGGTTCCGGCTTCCACCGCGGCCCTTCGTCTCTCGGTCGTGACGAACGGGGGACGTCGTGAGTGGATGTCGGGCGGAGCGTTGACGGTTACGGCCTCGCGCCCTTTCGGGCGCCGGTGGTGAACCCGGCGGTCTGCGGATCGCCGGTCGTGCCGGCGGCGACCGAGGTCAGCATGCTGACCACCGCCGCCATGCCCGCCACCGAGACCACCGCGGGCCAGGCGACGTCGAACAACCCGGCCTGCCTGGCGCTCAGCGCGGCCAGGGCGCTGGAGGCCGCCGCCCTGATCATCCGCTCGACCGTGTCCGCCCAGTACGTCCCGGTCAGGAGCCGTCGTGTCGTCATTGTGATCTCCTCATCTGCGCCGGGGTCGGGGCGCTCTGGAGGGTGGATACTTCCATGACCGTAACTATTTGTAGTTTTGTGAACACTTACCGTCACAGTGAGGAAGTCATCACTCCACCCGTGCGTAAGCGGCCGTACTCGCAGTGGCGCTGGGCGCCGGGACCCTGGCAGCCGCCGCCCCCGCGTCCGCGGCGCCCGTCGGATGCCGGCCGACCTACCCCTACAGCGGCGCGGTCACGACCTACTGCTCGGGTGGCACCGGTGAGCACAGGGCCGTCTGCCTCTACCGGGACGGCCAGACCGTCCTGAAGAACTTCGGCGCGTGGGTGCCCACCACCGCCTCCTCCTCCACCTGGTGCCCGCCCGCCTCCATGATCGGCGGCAACGTCGAGACCAGGGGCTGACGGCCGCGCCAAGCATGTCGGCGACGCCCCGCCGTCCTGTGGTGACTCCACCGCGGGACGGCGGGGCGTCGCCGTGTCCCCGGCCTTCCGGCCACGGCCCGGTCGTGTGGAAGCGCCGTGGGGAACGCGTCGTGGGGAGTGCGGAGGCCGGGAAACCGTACGGTTCTGCGGAAGGGTGGGGACGCGTGGAACGGACGGTCGCCCGTCAGGTGCCGTAGGCGCGCAGGAACGTCTCGACGGCGGCGCGCACCACGGCGTGCGTCTCGGTGTCCGGAACCTGCCTGGTGCCCAGCCCGGAACGTACCTCCATCGGGCCCGTCAGCAGCGCGAGGAACTGCTCGGCGGCCATGTCCGGGTCGTCCGTGCGCAGGCGGCCGGTGAGGGCGAGTCGCGCCAGCCGGTCGGCCAGGGCGTGACGAACGCGCTGTTCCCCCTCCTGGTGGATGGCCTCCACGAGGGAGGGGAACCGGGTGACCTCGGCGTGCAGGAGCCGGCGAAGCGCCCAGGACCGCTCGTCGCAGTGGCACCGGAGCAGGTGGTGACCGACCTTTTCCAGCATCGCGTACGTGTCGGCTTCCGGGGCGCGGAGCTGGTCGAGCGCCGTCAACGCCTCGGCGAACGTGTCATGGGCCGCGGCTCGCATCGCCTCGTGGAACAACGCCTCTTTGTCGAGCAGGTGGTTGTAGATGGTCGGCTTGGCCACGCCGGCCTCGGCCGCGATCTCCCGCACGCAGGACTGGTCGTAACCCGTACGGGCGAAGACCCGGAACGCGGCCGCGAGGATCGCCTGTCGTTTGTCGACGCGTCCGCGCCGAACGTTCGGCCTCGGCGCAGACGAGGTCGTGGCTCCGTTCACGTGAGCATCGTACCTCTCTGTACCCGACGGTTCATTTTTCTGAACCGATCAGTTGAAGTGGATCGCCTGGTTCGCTAACTTGAACCAGGTAGTTCAATTCCATGTTCGCCATCGGCCCTCAACGAGGTTGAGATGACTCAACTAGTGGACGACCGTCTGGACCCCAAGCTGCTGCGGCTGATCGGTGTGGTCCTGCTCGGCGGGATCATGGGGATCCTTGACAGCACGATGGTCACCGTCGCGGCCGAGACGCTCGGGAGAGAGTTTCACACGTCGCTGAGCTCGATCAGCTGGTCCTCGACGGCCTACCTTCTCGCGCTCACCGTCACCATTCCGGTCACCGGCTGGGCGGTCGGCCGGTTCGGCGTCAGGCGACTGTGGTTGTTCGGCCTGTCGGTGTTCCTGGTCGGCTCGCTGGCCTCCGCGGTCGCGTGGAATGTGCCGAGCCTGACCGGCTTCCGGGTCGTCCAGGGATTGGGCGCGGGCATAGTCGACCCCCTGGTGCTGGTGATCCTGGCGCGGGCGGCGGGGCCGAGCCGGGCGGGACGCGTCATGGGCATGATGGGAGTGGTGCTGTCCCTCGGCCCGGTTCTCGGTCCTGTCCTCGGTGGGGTCGTGCTCGACGCCGTGAGCTGGCGCTGGATGTTCTTCATCAACCTGCCGATCGGGATCGTCGCCCTGGCGCTCGCGATCCGGGTGATCCCGGCCGACCCGCCGACCGAGAGCCGTTCCGCCTCGCGTCTCGACGCCATGGGCCTCGTGCTGATGGCGCCCGGCCTGGCGGCGACGGTGTTCGGCCTGACGCGAGCCGGTGAACAGGCCCGCTTCGACACCCTGCCCGTGCTGGTCCCACTGGTTCTCGGTGTCGTGTTCCTGGCCGGCTACGTGGCGCACGCGCTTCGGGTACGGCGTGTCGCACCGTTGATCGACGTCCGGCTGTTCGCCAGCCGCGCCTTCGCCGCGAGCGTCCTGGTCCAGGGACTCGTCGGCGTCGCCACCTACGCCGGCCTCTTCGCGCTGCCGCTCTACTACCAGATGGTCCACGACCACGGCGCCCGCGCGGCCGGGTTACTGGTGGCGCCCCTGGGTCTGGGGTCCGCCCTCGCCATGCCCCTGACCGGCCGTCTCAGTGACCGGCTGGGGGCCAGGAACCTCGTCCGGGGCGGTGCCCTCCTCGCGGGGCTGGCCGCGTTCGCCCTTACCCGCATCAACGGAGACGTCGGCGAGGTGTGGTCGGGGCTGGCCGGTTTCGCGGTCGGATTGGGTCTGGGCGCCGTGGGCGCGCCGACGATGGGGGCGTTGTACCGGACGCTGCCGCCGGAGAAGGTCCCGCAGGGAAGCTCGGTGCTGTACAACCTCAACCAGTTCGGCGGAGCGCTCGGCGTGGCGGTCGTCGCTCTCGTCCTGGCGACCGCGGGCGTCGGCAGGACAGGCGTCGGGGAGTCGGCCGGCGGATTCCACAACGCGTACTGGTTCATGGTCGGCGTCGCCCTGGTCATCCTGGTCGCCACCCCGCTTCTGCCGGGACGCCCCCAGCCCGTGTCAAGCGGCGGCGGCCGGGCGAGCCTGCGGACCGAGGGGGTCCACGCCGACGGATAGGCGCCCGGCCGCCCCACCCCGGGGCGACCGGCCTCCCGCGCCTCCCGTGCCGACGCCGACCGGTCCATGGCCGGATCGAACCGGCGGCGTCGAGGATCTCAGGTCCGGCTTTCCCGCCGCTGATTCCGGAGAATCGGACCTGAGATCCATAACTCACGGTGGATCGGAACGGCCGATGACCTCGCATCGGTCGCGGAGATATCGCTAACCATTCCGGATGGTGCCGGCCTGATTTCTTCGTCGATCGGGCCCCGGCCGTACGCCTGCGAATTCGGTTTTCCTCTCCGCGGATCCCGGCCTGCCGGAAAGGAACCGGCCGGATGAGCTAGCCGCGGAGGGCCGCCATATCGTCATGGCATGCGATGCATAGTTGCGTTCAATGAGACGGTGGTTGGATATTGGAGGCTTATCGTCGTGGTGTCCTGGGGGAAGAAAAACGATGGCAAAGACGTCGAAGGCCTGTAAGGTGACCGTCACGCTGGCCAGCAGGAACGAGTTCCGCCGCCTGGGGCTCGAACAGCTGCTGCAGCGGATACCGCTCGTGGAATCATTCACAAGTTATGAGGGGGGAGCGGAACTCGCCTCTGTCGCCGAATCCGAGACGGACATCTTTATCATCCCGGTCGAAGATCTGGACGAATCCCTGGTCGCCTTCATCGCCCGGCTCCCGGAGCACAGCAAGACGTTGCTGTTGCTCGACCGGGTTTCCGACGAACGCGTCTCGCGCATCGCCGCGGTGCCCGCGCACGGGTTCCTGTCGGAGCACGACCTGGGCGTCGAGTCCCTCGCGGACGCGCTGGAGCGCGTGTCCGCGGGCGAGGTCCCGATGCCCTACGAGCTGACCATGAAACTTCTGCGGCGGGCGGGTGAGCCCTATCGGGTCGACCGCGACCGTGCCCCGGTCCACCTGACTCCCAGGGAGCAGGAGGTGCTGTCCCTGCTCGTCGACGGACTGAGCAACAAGCAGATAGCCAGTCGGCTGCATCTCTCACAGCACAGTGTGAAACGCCTCGTCACCAGCATTCTGGCCAAGCTCAACACCCCGAACCGCACGCTGGCCGTGGCGAGGAGTCTGCGGGAGGGGTTGGTGCACCGCACGGCGTCGCGGGAACCGGAGGAGTTCACCGCCTGAACCACTCCATAACGTGTTCCTGCGGAGAATCCGGCGTTCGCCGACCGCATTCCCGGCGCGGTTCGTCCGGCCCTTCCGAATAGGGACGTCGAACGCCGGAATCCTTTCTCGGACGGTATTCATCCCGTCACGCGTTCTGTTCTCCACGCGAGCCGCCGATCGGCCCCTCCCGGCAGGGGCGTGCCCGCCGCCGGCGTGCCGAAACGGCGAGAAAACCCCTCGGGCCTTCACGGGAATTCCAGGGCGTCACCCCACCTCGCGAATATGACGCCGCGTCGCGCGAGGTGACGGCGGACGGGCTGCCCGGCGCTCCGGCCGTACGGCGGGGCCCCGGCTTTTAAGCGGGCGGTGATCGTTCGGGGATGACGGGGCCGTGGGCCACGTGGTGGCCGCGTCGGCCGGACCGGGGACGTCTCGGAGTCCCCGCCCGGCCGGGCATCCGCCTGAGCGCGGCGTTGAACGAGCCTTGGTCGTTTCTTGGTCGGGCGCTGCGATCCTCGGGGGGAACCGAGATCCGGCCCTTCGGCCGCGTGGCGGAACACCGAACCACCGTGTAACCGGAACACCAGACCGCGCGCGGCGGAACACCGGACCAACAGATCCCGAGAAGGGCGCTCATATGGGTGATCAGCGTGTCCCGGCTCCCGGAGAACCGGCTGTTGACCATGTCATGGGGATGCTGGCCGGTTACTGGCAGGCGAGGATTCTCATCACGGCGGTGAACTCCGACCTCTTCGGCGCTCTGTCGGGCTCCTCCGCCACCGCGGAGGAGTTGTGCGGTCGGCTCGGATACCGCATGCCCGGAGCCGGTGGCTTCCTCCTGGCGCTGGCGGGGCTGGGGCTGCTTGAGACCACGGACGAAGGAAGGTTCCGGAACTCCGCGGTCGCCGACCGGTATCTCGTGCGGGGGCGCCCCGAGTACGTCGGCGGTTACGTGCTCTTCTGCGACCGCGAGCTGAACCCCGCCTGGGACGGGCTCGCGGAGGCGTTGCGCACCGGAGCTCCCCAGAACCGCGCCGCCCTTGAGGGAAACCCCTACGACACCCTGTACGAGGACGGGGAGGTGACGAACTTCTTCCTGGAGAGCATGGACATGTTCAACACCCCTCTCTCACGGCGGATGGGGGAGCTGGACTGGAGCGGATACGGCTCCTTCGTCGACGTCGGCGGCGCCCGAGGCAACCTCGCACACCACCTGGTGAGCGCGCACCCCCGGCTGAGAGGAACCGTCTTCGACCTGCCGCAGCTGGAGCCCGCCTTCTCCGCGTACATGCGCGAGCTCGGCGGGCAGGAGGCGGTCTCCTTCCACGGCGGTGACTTCTTCACCGACCCGTTGCCCCGGGCCGACGTGCTCATCTTCGGGCACGTGCTGCACAACTGGGGTGTGGAAGCCCGCCTCGACCTGCTGCGCAAGGCCTACGAGGCGGTCCACCCGGGGGGCGCGGTCATCGTCTACGACCCCATGGTCGGCAACGGCACGCCGCCGCTCTACGCGACCCTGGCGAGCCTCAGCATGCTGGTCTGGTCCCGCGGCGGCGGCGAGTACACAGTCGGCGAGTGTCATGCCTGGCTCAAGGAGGCGGGGTTCCGCCCGGAGACGGTCGGCCCCGAGGACACCCCCGACGACGTCCTGGTGGTCGGCCACAAGGAGCGCTGAGAGGTGCGAGGCCGAGACATGGGCCGCGCCGCTGGACAGGAGGAGCGAATGGACACACCGGTCGTGGTCGTCGGAGCGGGGCCGACCGGACTCATGCTCGCCGGTGAACTACGCCTGGCCGGGACGGACGTGACGCTCGTGGAACGGCATGCGCGACGCACGGGAGAGTCCCGTGGCGTCGGTCTCAGCCCTCGCACCATGGAGGTGTTCGACCAACGCGGCCTGCTGCGGCGTTTCGGGGACGTCGAGACCAGCAGCGAGGGCCACTTCGGCGGCATTCCAGTGGATTTCCGGGTTCTCGGGCGTGACGTACGGGCCGCGAGGACGGTGTCACAGTCGCTCACCGAGACGGTGCTGGAGGCCTGGGTCCGTGAACTCGGCGTGGACGTCCGCCGCGGCCACGAGCTCGTCTCGCTGACCGACGGCGGAGACCGTGTCGAGGTCCGGCTGCGCGGCCCCGGTGGGGACCACACACTGACGGCCTCATATCTGGTCGGCTGTGACGGTGGGCACAGTCAGGTGCGCAAGGCCGCCGGATTCGACTTCCCCGGCACCCCGGCCACGACCGAGCTGTTCCTCGCGGACATCCGGGGCGTCGACCTGGAACCGCGGATGGTCGCGCACCGGATCACCGGCGGGATGGTCATGGTGGCCAGGCTGGAGGAGGGAGTACACCGGATCATCGTGAGCGAGCGCGGGGCGCCGCCGCGACGCCGTACGGAGCCGCCCGCCTTCGCGGAGGTGGCGGACGCGTGGAAACGGCTCACCGGCATCGACATCTCCCACGCCGAACCCGTGTGGGTGAGCGCCTTCGGCGACGCCAGCCGGCAGGTCACCGAGTACCGCCGAGGCAGGGTGCTGCTGGCCGGTGACTCGGCTCACGTCCATCTGCCCGCGGGCGGCCAGGGGATGAACACCGGTGTCCAGGACGCGGTGAACCTCGGCTGGAAGCTCGCCGCCGTGCTGCGCGGAAGCGCCCCCGCCTCGCTGTTGGACACCTACCACGGCGAACGGCACGAGGTGGGACGCCGTCTGCTCGCCAACACCCGCGCGCAGAGCCTGCTCATCCTGGGCGACGACGAGGTGCGGTCGCTGCGCGACATTCTCACGGACCTGGTCCGGTACGAGGAGGTCGGCCGTCATTTCGCCGCGCTGGCGAGCCAGCTCGACATCCGCTACGACGTCGGAGGCGGTGACAACCCGCTTCTCGGCGCGCGCCTGCCGCGCCTGGAACTGACACGCGGAACGGAGGAGACGACGAGCACCCGGCTGCTCCGCAGCGGCCGAGGCGTGCTGATCGACCTGGAGGACGTCCCGTGGCTGCGGCGACGCGCGGCCGGATGGACGGACCGGATCGACGTCGTCCTCGCCACGCCGCGGGACATCGAGGCGGGCGGTCCGGTCGAGGGCACCTCGGCGGTGTTGCTGCGCCCTGACGGCCATGTCGCCTGGGCGGCTCCCGGCAGCCACCACGACCTGACCATGGCCCTGGAACGGTGGTTCGGCCCCGCCCGCTGACACCGCGCCACACCTGTGCACACGACCGGACCGGACTGTTCAGACACGAGTGTGAAGGGGAAGAGATGTACAGCACCTTGATCGTCGCACGGATGGACCCAGGATCCGCGGCAAGTGTCTCGGAGATCTTCTCCGCCTTCGACAGCACAGAGGTCCCCCACCTGATGGGAACCCGGCGCAGGGAACTCTTCTCGTACCGCGGGCTGTACTTCCACCTGCAGGACTTCGAGAACGAGAACGGCGCCTCGCACATCCAGTCCTTCAGGACCGATCCGCGCTTCATCCAGATCAGCGAGGACTTGAAGCCGTTCATCGAGGCGTACGACCCCGCGACATGGCGTTCGCCCGCCGACGCGATGGCGGGCCGCTTCTACCACTGGAGCGGCGAGTGAGCGGTGCGGAGGGACGACGGGTCGTGATCACCGGAATCGGTGTCACCGCCCCCGGTGGTCCAGGGGTCAAACCCTTCTGGCAGTTGCTCACCGACGGGCGGACGGCCACCCGTCGCATCTCCCTCTTCGACCCCACACCTTTCCGTTCCCAGGTCGCGGCCGAGGTGGACTTCGACGCCGAGGCGCTGGGACTCGGTCCCCAGCAGACGAGACGCATGGACCGCGCGGCCCAGTTCGCGGTGGTCACCGCACGTGAGGCGGTGACCGACAGCGGCCTGGAGGACCGCCTTCCCGCGCCGCACCGCATGGGAGTGACCATCGGCAGCGCGGTGGGCGCCACGATGAGCCTGGACCAGGAGTATCGCGTCGTGAGCGATGGCGGACGGCTGGAACTGGTCGACCACCGCTACGCCGTACCGCACCTGTACAACCACATGGTTCCCAGCTCCTTCGCCGCCGAGGTCGCGTGGACCGTGGGCGCGGAGGGGCCCGTGACGGTGGTCTCGACCGGGTGCACCTCGGGCCTGGACGCGGTCGGATACGCGGCCGAGGTGATCAGGGAGGGGGCCGCGGACGTCATGATCGCGGGCGCCACGGACGCGCCGATCTCGCCGATCACCGCGGCCTGCTTCGACGCGATCAAGGCGACGACCCCGCGTAACGACGACCCCGAGCACGCCTCCCGGCCCTTCGACGGCAGCCGCAACGGCTTCGTCCTGGGAGAGGGCTGTGCCGTCCTCGTGCTGGAGGAGTGGGAACGCGCCCGGCGGCGTGGCGCGCATGTCTACGCGGAGATCGCCGGGTACGCGACCCGCTCGAACGCCTTCCACATGACCGGGCTGCGTCCCGACGGCAGGGAGATGGCGGAGGCGATACGGGTCTCCCTCGACGAGGCCCGGCTCGTCCCCGAGGACGTCGACTACGTCAACGCGCACGGCTCGGGGACCAAGCAGAACGACCGCCACGAGACGGCGGCCTTCAAACGCAGCCTGGGCGAGGCGGCGTATCGGGTGCCGATCAGCTCCATCAAGTCGATGATCGGCCACTCACTCGGCGCGGTCGGCTCCATAGAACTCGCCGCCTGCGCCCTGGCGATGGAGCATCACGTCGTGCCGCCCACGGCCAATCTGCGCACTCCGGATCCGGAGTGCGATCTGGACTACGTCCCGCTCACCGCGCGTGAACGGCGGATCGACGCCGTACTGTCCGTGGGCAGCGGTTTCGGGGGCTTCCAGAGCGCGGTGGTGCTCGCCCGTCCGGACAGGGCCCGGCGATGAGCACCGCCACGGTCGTGACGGGGCTCGGCGTCGCGGCGCCCAACGGGCTGGGCGCGCGGGCGTACTGGTCGGCCACCCTGGCGCGCGTCAGCGGCATCGGCCCCGTCACCCGTTTCGACGCCTCGTCCTATCCGGTACGGCTGGCCGGGGAGATCAAGGGGTTCTCCGCGGCCGATCACCTGCCCAACAGGTTGCTGCCGCAGACGGACCGCATGACCCAGCTCGCGCTGGCGAGTGCCGACTGGGCCCTGGCCGATGCCGGGATCGTCCCGGGCACGTTGCCCGAGTACGACATGGGAGTGATCACGGCCAGTCACTCCGGCGGCTTCGAGTTCGGTCAGAACGAGCTGAGGGCGTTGTGGAGCAAGGGAGGCCGGTATGTGAGCGCGTACCAGTCCTTCGCCTGGTTCTACGCCGTCAACAGCGGTCAGATCTCGATCAGGAACGGCATGCGCGGACCGAGCGGCGTCGTCGTCAGCGACCAGGCCGGAGGGCTGGACGCGATGGCCCAGGCCCGCAGGCAGATTCGCCGGGGCACACCCCTGGTCGTGTCCGGCGCGGTCGACGCCTCGGTCTGTCCCTGGGGTTGGGTGGCCCAGCTGGCGAGCCGCCGGCTGAGCGGCGGTGAGGAGCCGACGCGGGCCTACCTGCCCTTCGACGACGATGCCGCCGGTCACGTTCCCGGAGAGGGCGGCGCACTGCTCGTTCTGGAGAACGCGGACCACGCCCGCTCCAGGGGCGCGCGGATCTACGGTGAGATCGCCGGTTACGCCGCCACGTTCGACCCGCCGCCCTCCAGCGGGCGTCCGCCCGGAACGAGGCGGGCGATCGAGTCGGCGCTGGCCAACGCGGGGGCCACACCCGGCGAGGTCGACGTGGTCTTCGCCGACGCCGCGGCGATACCCGACCTGGACCGGATCGAGGCCGAGGCGGTCAGCGAGGTCTTCGGCCCGCGTGCCGTACCCGTGACGGCTCCCAAGACCATGACGGGACGGCTCTACTCCGGTGCCGCGCCGCTGGACGTGGCCGCCGCGTTCCTCAGCGTCCGGGACGGCGTGATACCGCCGACCGTCAACACTTCGCTCTCCGACCGCTACGACATCGACCTGGTGAGAGACGTCCCCCGGGAGGCGCCCGTGCGCACCGCGCTGGTGCTCGCCCGCGGTTACGGCGGATTCAACTCCGCGCTGGTCGTGCGCGCGTTCGGGCCGTGAGCCCGGCGAACCGACTCCGGCGAACGGCCCTCAGACCCGCACAACGTTGCGAAGAAAGGACAGCCATGCCGACCGCAAGTCCCTTCGGTGTCGACGACCTCAGGCGGATCCTGCGTGAAGGAGCGGGAGCCGACGAGGCCGTCGATCTCGACAACGACATTCTCGACAGGCAGTTCGACGAACTGGGATACGAGTCCATCGCGCTGCTGGAGACGGGCAGCCGGATAGAGCGCGAATACGGGATCAGGCTCGATGACGAGGCCCTCGGTGAGGTCCGTACCCCTCGCGCGCTGATCGACCTGGTCAACGAGCAACTCCCGACCGGCCGTACCCGATGACCGGCTCGCACCGCGGCCAGATCCGTGCGCCGCGCGTCTCCGACCCACTCCCAGGAGAGAAGCCATGACGCAAGACGCACCCAAGACCGCGATCGTGACCGGCGCCACCAGCGGCATCGGCCTGGCCGTCGCCCGCCTGCTGGCCGGTACGGGCTGCCGTGTGTTCCTGTGCGCGCGCACTGAGGAGGCCGTCCTGCGGACGGTCAAGGACCTCAGGAACGAGGGGTTCGAGGCGGACGGCAGGGCGGCCGACGTACGGTCGACGGACGACGTCCGCGACCTGGTCCGGGCCGCCGTCGACCGTTTCGGGACCGTCGACGTCCTGGTGAACAACGCGGGCCGCAGCGGGGGCGGGATCACCGCCGAGATCGACGACGGGCTGTGGCACGACGTGATCGACACCAACCTCAACAGTGTCTTCCGCGTGACGCGGGAAGTGCTCACGACCGGCGGGATGCGGGACAAGGCCAGGGGCCGCATCGTCAACATAGCCTCGACCGCCGGCAAGCAGGGCGTCGTGCTGGGGGCGCCGTACTCCGCCTCGAAGCACGGCGTCGTCGGTTTCACCAAGGCCCTGGGCAACGAGCTCGCGCCGACCGGCATCACCGTGAACGCCGTGTGCCCCGGCTACGTGGAGACCCCGATGGCCCAGCGGGTCCGTCAGGGATACGCCGCCGCGTACAAGACCAGCGAGGAGGAGATCCTGGCGAAGTTCACCGCCAAGATCCCGCTGGGACGCTACTCGACCCCGGAGGAGGTCGCCGGTCTGGTCGGCTACCTGGTCTCCGACGCCGCGGCCTCGATCACCTCCCAGGCGCTCAACGTCTGCGGCGGCCTGGGCAACTTCTGATCACGGCGGCACCGCGCCCCATGGCGACCAAGGAGAGGAACATGACCGAGAGCGTGTCCCGCGAGGTCGAGCACACCATCACCGTCTCCGCCCCCGCCGCGGAGGCATACCGCCTTCTCGCGGAGGTGGAGAACTGGCCCAGGCTCTTCCCGCCGTCGGTGTACGTGGACTACGTGGAGAAGAACCGCGACGAAGAGCGCATCCGAATCTGGGCCACGGCAAACGGCGAGGTCAAGAACTGGACGTCACGCCGCAGACTTGAGCCGGACAGGCTCCGCATCACCTTCTGGCAGGAGGTCTCGGCCCCGCCCGTCGCCGAGATGAGCGGCACCTGGATCATCGAGCCGCGCGGCGACGGGGGGTGCGAGGTCCGTCTGCTGCACGCCTACCGGGCCGTCGACGACGACCCCGAGGGGTTGAGGTGGATCGACGAGGCGGTGGACCGCAACAGCAGGGCGGAGCTGCCCGCCCTGCGGGAGAACCTGGAGCTCGCCGCCCGGTCCGCCGAACTCACGCTCTCGTTCGAGGACGGCGTCCGGATCAACGGCTCGGCCAAGGACGCCTACGACTTCATCAACGAGGCCCGGCTGTGGACCGAACGGCTGCCGCACGTGTCCGCCGTACGGCTGACGGAGGACACACCGGGCATCCAGACCCTGCGTATGGACACCGTCGCGAAGGACGGCTCCACGCACACCACCGAGTCGATCAGGATCTGTTTCCCTCATCGCGGGATCGCCTACAAACAGACCACGCTTCCGGCCCTGATGACGCTGCACACCGGCTACTGGGATTTCGCCGAGGACGACGACGGGACCACCGTCGTGACCTCACGGCACACGGTGATGGTCAACACCGAAAAGATCGCCGCGGTCCTGGGGCCGGACGCGGGCGTTCCCGAGGCGCGCGCGTTCCTGCGGGAGGCTCTCGGAGCCAACAGCAGGGCCACGCTCCGGCACGCCAAAGAGTTCGCCGAAGCACGGCGCTGAACGCCGGTGTGCCCAGTGGACGCGGACGTCATCGTCGTAGGCGCGGGCCCGGTCGGGCTGATGCTCGCCGGCGACCTGAGCGCGGGCGGCGCCCGGGTGGTCGTACTGGAGCGGCTGAGCGAGCCGACCCTCGAATCCCGGGCGTCGATACTCCACGCGCGGACCATGGAGATCTTCGCCGAGCGCGGCATCCTCCACAGGCTGGGCGCCGTGCCGGACGCGGGGCGCGGCCACTTCGGCGGGATCCCGCTCGACCTGAGGGGGGCGGACCCGGAGAACCCCCACGCGGGTCAGTGGGAGTGCCTGCAGAGTCGGCTTGAGCCGGTCCTGCAGGAGTGGGCCGTGGGCCTGGGGGCCGAGGTGCGCCGTGGGCACACGGTCACCGCGCTGACCCAGTGGCGGGACCGGGTGCAGGTCGTCTCCGTCGACGCCGACGGGAGAACACACGGTCACACCGCCGGATACGTCGTGGGATGCGACGGGGAGCGGAGCACCGTACGCGAGCTGGCGGGCTTCGAGACGGCCGGGCGGGACGCCACCCGGGAGATGCTGCGAGCCGATGTGCTGGGAGTGGACATCCCCGCCCGCCGCCTCCAGCGCTTCCCGTACGGCACCGCCACGGCGTACCGCCGCGCCGACGGGACCACTCGCCTCATGGTCCACGACCGCACCCGCGTCCCGCGCCCCCACCCAAGGGAAACGGACTTCGCGGACGTCAGGACGGCCTGGGAACGGGTGACGGGTGAGGACCTCGCGGGAGGCACACCGGTCTGGCTGAACGGCTTCGACGACACCTGCCGACAGGTCACCCGGTACCGCAGGGAACGTGTCCTGCTGGCCGGTGACGCCGCCCACATCCAGATGCCCGTCGGTGGTCAGGCGCTGAACCTCGGCCTGCAGGACGCGGCCGACCTGGGACCGAGGCTGGCCGCGTGCGTCACCGGCCGGGCCGACGACGGCGTACTGGACGGCTACCACCGCGAGCGCCACCCGGTCGGCGCCCGGACGCTGGCCAACATCCAGGCCCAGGCCCTCCTGTTGTTCGGCGGGCCTGAGGTGGACGGCATGCGGGAGGTCTTCGGCCGGCTGCTGCGGATGGGAGTCGTCCGCCGTCATCTGGCCCGGATGATCAGCGGCCTGGACGACCGGGCGGAGTCCCGTACGGCGGAGCGTGACATCACCCACCCTTTCTCGACACACGGGAGTTCCATCATGAACAGGCTCGCCGGCAAGACGGCGCTTGTCACCGGGTCAAGCCGGGGCATCGGCCGGGCCATAGCGGTACGGCTCGCCCGCGAGGGGGCGCTGGTCGCCGTGCACTACGCCGTCAACGAACAGGCGGCGCTGGAGACCGTCACCACGATCGAGAAGGAGGGGGGCCGGGCTTTCACGGTCCGCGCGGAGCTGGGCACCCCCGGCGCCGTGCACACCCTCTTCACCGGCCTGGAACAGGGGCTGAAGGAACGCACGGGAGAGGCCACGCTCGACATCCTCGTGAACAACGCCGCGGTCACCGGCATGGACGGCTTCTCCCCTGAGGACGTCACACAGGAGCAGCTCGACCGGTACTTCGAGGTGAACGCCAAGGCCCCGTTCCTCATCGTGCAGCGTGTGCTGACCAACATGCCGTCCGGAGGCCGTGTCATCAACATCTCCTCCGGGCTCACCCGGTTCGCCAACCCCGGCCAGGTCGCCTACGCGATGACCAAGGGCGCCCTCGAACAGGTCACGCTGCACTTCGCGAAGCATCTGGGTCCGCGCGGGATCACGGTGAACACCGTGGCGCCCGGCATCACCGACAACGGCGGGCCGATCTTCGACGTTCCCGAGGCGGTGGAGCAGATGGCCGGTCTGTCGGTTTTCAACCGGGTGGGCGAGGCCGGTGACGTCGCCGACGTGGTGACCTTCCTCGCCACCGACGAGGCGCGATGGATCACCGGCGCGTTCCTCGACGTCAGCGGCGGAACCCTGCTCCGATGAGCGCCCTGCGGTCTCCCGGCCGGGAGACCGGCCCGTCGGAGCCTCCGGCATCGAGACAGGAAGCCAGACAGGAAGCCAGACAGGAAGCCAGATAGGAAGAAGGTCGCACATGTCCAGCACGCCTCGCGTCGCACTCGTCACAGGGGCGAACAAGGGCATCGGACACGCCGTCGCCCGCCGCCTCGGAGAGCTGGGGATGCGTGTCTACCTGGGCGTCCGTGACGGCGAACGGGGCCGGACGGCCGAGCGCGACCTGCGCGCGGACGGGCTGGACGCACGGTTCGTACGCCTCGACGTCACGGACGAGGCCTCGGCTCTCCTGGCGGCCAAGCACATCGACGAGGAGTCCCACCGCCTCGACGTCCTGGTGAACAACGCGGGCGTCGGCGGTTCGGTGAGCGCCCCCAGCGAGGTCTCCCTCGACGAGGTGCGGCGGACGTACGAGACGAACGTCTTCGGTGTCATCGCCGTCACCAACGCGATGCTGCCGCTGCTGCGCCGCTCGCAAGCCGCTCGGATCGTGAACGTCAGCAGCGTCCTCGGCTCCCTCACCCACGCGGCCGCCCGGCACGACCCGACGGGGGTGTTCGCCGAGGGGGTCTTCCCGGCGTTGCTGGAGTACAACACGTCGAAGGCCGCGCTGAACGCCCTCACCGTCACCTACGCCAACGAACTGCGGGGGGAGGGGATCCTCGTCAACGCCGTCTCCCCGGGTTTCGTGGCGACCGACATCAACGGTCACCGAGGACATCTGACGCCGGAACAGGGCGCGCGCGTTCCCGTGCTCCTGGCGACCCTCGGCGACGACGGCCCCACAGCCGTGTTCCTGGGGGAGGACGGCTCGGACACCGGCCGGGAGCTGGCCTGGTGACGGCCTCGTGCTCTTCCAGGAGCCCAGGGACCACGGGCTTTCTCAGGGCTCTGGGCGGCGACGTAGGAAAGGAGTGAACGCCGATGAAGGCCGCACACCAGGCTCCTCCGGCACCTGACCCGTTGCGGGAACTGGGGAAGGTGAGGGAGCTTGCCCGCCAAGGGCCGGACGGCGAAGCCACGCGACGGCAGCACGCCAAGGGCAAACTGACCGCCCGTGAACGCATCGACCTCCTGCTCGACAAGGGGAGTTTCGTGGAGGTCGAACCGTTGCGGCGCCACCGCGCCACCGGCTTCGGGCTGGAAGCGAAACGTCCGTACACCGACGGCGTCGTGACAGGCTGGGGTACGGTCGACGGCCGCACGACCTTCGTCTACGCCCATGACTTCCGCATCTTCGGCGGAGCGCTGGGGGAGGCGCACGCGCAGAAGATCCACAAGATCATGGACATGGCCGTCGCGGCCGGGGCGCCGCTCGTCTCGCTCAATGACGGAGCGGGGGCACGCATCCAGGAGGGAGTCTCCGCGCTCGCCGGTTACGGTGGCATCTTCAGCCGCAACACCCGGGCCTCGGGTGTCATCCCGCAGATCAGCGTGATGCTGGGGCCGTGCGCCGGGGGCGCCTCGTACTCACCCGCGCTGACCGACTTCGTTTTCGCCGTCCGCGGTGTCTCCCAGATGTTCGTCACCGGGCCGGACGTGGTCCAGACGGTTACGGGGGAGGAGATCTCCCACGAAGGGCTGGGCGGGGCGGACGTCCACGGGGGCATCTCCGGCGTGGCCCATTTCGTCTACGACGACGAGGAGACCTGTCTGGACGAGGTGCGTTACCTCCTGTCCCTGCTGCCCTCGAACAACCGTGAGCTGGCGCCGGTCGGATCCGGGGGAGACCCGGCCGACCGGGTGTGCGAGGCGCTGGTGGACCTGGTCCCGGCGGAGGGCAACCGCTCCTACGACATCCGCCAGGTGATCGAGGAGATCGTCGACGACGGTGAGCACATGGAGGTGCACGCCATCTGGGCGCCCAACCTGGTGTGCTCGCTCGCCCGGCTGGACGGCCACGTCGTGGGCGTCGTCGCCAACCAGCCGTCGGTGACGGCCGGTGTGCTGGACATCAGGGCGTCGGAGAAGGGTGCACGTTTCGTCCAGTTCTGCGATGCCTTCAACATTCCGCTCATCACCCTGGTCGACGTGCCGGGCTTCCTCCCCGGCGTGGAGCAGGAACACGGGGGCATCATCAGGCACGGCGCGAAACTGCTGTACGCGTACTGCAACGCGACTGTGCCGCGCGTCTCCGTGGTGCTGCGCAAGGCGTACGGCGGGGCGTACATCGTCATGGACTCCCGGTCGATCGGTGTGGACGTCGCGTTCGCCTGGCCGGGGAACGAGATCGCGGTCATGGGGGCGGACGCCGCCGCCAACGTGGTCTTCCGGAGAGAGATCGCGGCGGCCGACGACCCCGATGCGGTGCGCAGGCAGAAGATCGAGGAGTACAGGAGGGAGCTGGTGCATCCCTACTACGCGGCCGAACGCGGTCTCGTCGACGACGTCATCGATCCACGGGAGACGCGTTCGGCGCTGGCCCGCTCGCTCGCCATGCTCCGCGCCAAGGACCGTGACCTGCCCCGCCGTAAACACGGCAACCCGCCACAGTGAGGAGTCAACCGATGAGCGAACCTCATGACCGGACCCTGCTGCGGGTGAGGAGGGGGCGCCCGACCGCGGAGGAACTGACCGCGATCACGGCCGTGCTGCTCGCCTGCGCGCGCCGTAAACGTGATCTTCCACGCGACGGCCTCCCCCCGGGAGCCGAGGCGAACGCCCGCTGGCGCAGGCCGGAACGGACGGCCGTCTTCGAGGACCCACGATCCTGGCGAAGGGACGGCACATGACGGCCGGAACGGTGGGACGGTGACGGCGGACCGCACGACACGGGGTTCCCTCACCGTCCCGGACCCCCGGGGGGCACGCCAATGGGTCCTGCTGCTCGTCCTGTCGGGGAACATGCTCCTGGACGCCGTCGAGGTGTCCGTGGTGCTCCTCGCGCTGCCCACCATCGGCGGCGCCCTGGGCATGTCGCTGCCGGAGGCGCAGTGGCTGATGAGCGGATTCGCCCTCGGCTTCGCGGCTCTGCTCGTCCTGGGGCCCTGGATCTGCGCCCGCCTGGGGCGGCGCCGCGCCTATCTCGGGGCCATGCTGCTGTTCGTCGTCGCCTCGGTGGCCGGCGGTACGGCGGACAGCGAGGCCCTTCTCGTCGCGAGCCGGGTCGTCAAGGGGGTGTGTGCCGCGTTGACCGCGCCCACCGGTCTGGCCGTCATCGCCACCACCTTCGAAGAGGGGCCGAGGCGGCGCAGGGCCGTCTCCGTCTACGCCCTGTTCGGCGCCGTCGGGTTCACCGCGGGTCTGCTGCTCTCCGCGGCCTTCCTCGCCGTGAACTGGCGGTGGACCTTCCTCTTCCCTGCCCCGGTCGCACTGGTGCTGCTCCTCCTCGCGGCACGGACCATGACGGAGGAACCCGGCGAGGGGAGACGCGTGACCTGGGTGAAGCCGTCGCTGCTCCGCGACGGACGGCTGCGTAACGCGACGATCGGCGCGGCCACGCTCAACGGGGGCTACGTCAGCCTGCTCCTGATGGTCACCTTCGATCTTCAGCAGAGGCTGGGATGGTCCCCCTGGCGGTGTGCCCTGGCGCTGTTGCCCGCCTGCGTGCCACTGGCGGTGACGGTGCCGTTCGCCGGGCGTCTGACCGCCCGTTTCGGAACGGAGAAGCTGATAACGGCGGGTGCCTCCACTTCGCTTCTCGGCTACGCGTTCTACCTTCTGTCGCCGGAGACGAGGCCGTACTGGTCCGGGACACTGCCGACGCTGCTGCTGGTCGAGACCGGGTTCGTCCTCTCCTTCGCCGCGCTGAACATGCAGGCCACGGCGGGGATCCGGCCCGCAGAACGGGGGCTGGCGGTTCCGCTCTACCAGACCGGGGTCCAACTCGGCGCCGCCGTGATGTTGCCGCTCGTCGCGGTGCTGGTGACCGTTCGGCCCACCCCCCGGGCGGCGACGCTGGCGATCACCGCCGCCGGGGCACTGGGCCTGCTGGCGGCGCTCGCCGGACTACGCGGGGGCGCGTTGCGGCGCCCCGGAGAACACATGGGAGGTCCTGTTCATGATTGATCGTCCTGCCGACCTCGTCGTGACCGTCGGCGGTGTCCGGGAGGGGCCCGTCAGTCCCGGCGTCGCCGCCCGCGACGAGGGGAGCTCCACCGTGCGGCGAGAAACACCGCGAACGGTTGTTCCCCATGGACACCGCCTGGCTTTCCTCGAAGGGAAGGCGGAATGACCCGGCTCACCTCCGCGCGCATGCCGGACGTTCGCCGCACGGACGCGCGGGCCGTCTTCGTCGGACAACGGTACGTGCCGACCCGGCAGGCGGCGATCGAGGTACTGCAGCAGCACGTCGAGCAGTGGAGCGGTACGCCGTGGCCCGTCGGCGTTCTCTCCTTCAGTTGTTACCTCAGCGTCGAGGAGGACACCGTACTGACCTACGCGCAGTGCTCCGACGCGGCGGTGTACCGGCCGTTCGTCGCCTCCCTGCACGGAGCCGCCAACGCCGGAGCGGTGGAGTACCGCCTGCGGGGGAGCGTGGTGCCGCGGGGGGCGGCGGGGACCCCCGGATGCATGGTCGTCGCGACGTTCGACGTCGACGGCGCCGAACGGCAGGACAGGGTCATCGACTCCCTGACCGACGCGCTGGAGAGGACGCGGGCGGGCCGATCCCCCGGAATGCTCTCAGCGAACTTCCACGTGAGCACCGACGCCACCCGGGTCCTCAACTACGCGGAGTGGACGTCCGACGAGACGCACACGGCGTTCCTCGACAGCGCGGCACGGGTCACGACCAGGAGCGTCAGTGACGACATTCCCGGCGTACGGCCCATCGGGTTCAAGCGCTACCACCTCTACCGAGGATTCGAAAGACAGGCGTAGAGCCGTGCACGAGGGCGTCCGGCGCTCTCCCGGTCCTGAGCGCCTCGTCAAGGGCCGGAAGGGCGGAACCGCGAGGCCGTTCCAGCCGCGACGCCCTCGACGGCATCGGCCCGCGGGCGGCGGGACACCCGCGGGCCGGATCGCGGAGGGGCACACAGGACTCTCCGGTGCCGCCACGTCGGACCACGACGACGGCGGTGGCCTCGGGCCGGGCGGCGAGCACGGGGCAGGCGGCCCCCCGGAGGAGCCCGTACGGCGGGCCCGGCGGGCCGGGGCGCAGCGGCGCAGAACGAGGCGTGAAAAGACGGTTCCGCACTTCGGGCCTGTTCCGCCGCATTTTTCGACATGGTCGTGAGAAGAGGCGCCTTGAGCGCTCGCACCCGACTGTGTATCGTAGCCCCTAATTGACTTAGGGTGACGGGAAACGTTTCCTGATCGTTTCGCGAACACATTCCGACGGACGTGCCGTCGTGGTTTTCCCCACCCGGGTGAAGGTGGCGAACGCGCAGGCCAGGGGTTGTCTGCGGGCTCGCCGTGCGGAGTGATTCCCTTTCCCGCGGATGATACGCGTGACGCGTCCGGCGCGGACGGTCGGCCTACCCGTTTGGGGCGCTCGGGTGTAGGGGCGAATGAAACCCGTTCGGGCGCCCGCAGGGGGCTACCCCCGCCGTGCGGGAGGATGAAGAATGGCAATGAGGTCGCGAACAGTCTCTTAGACGGCACCGAATGCATGAGCCGAAATAATGTGGCCGCTTCGGCGATTCCCTGGTAACGGGACCTCGCTCTCCTTAAAGATTTCCTGTCCGCGCATTCAACGGTATGACATGTCGCGCCGGATCACCGGGTGCGGCGCGGCCGAAAAATCCTTGATAAGGGGTCAAGAATGTTCCGTACCGCTGACAGTCTTCCCGTCATCGACCGTCCGGACGCCGCCGCGGTGTGCGTGGAGGTGATATCCGTCGGCGGAGCCGATGGACAGGGCGCCGTCGTGGACGCGACGGCCGCCCACCGGCGGTCCCGCCCCTGGCCCGCGGAACTCCTCTCCTTCAGCTGTTACGTGAGCACCGACGGAGACTCCGTGCTCACGTACGCGCAGTGGTCGTCCAGGGAGGCCGCGCTGAACGCCCTGCGGGAGGAGGAGGACGGACCGCAGGAGGGCCCCTACCTGGGCGTCGAGGGGGCTCACTCCCTCGGCGCCGTGCCGTACCGGTTGTACCGGGTCGTGAGAGGTGGGGCGATCACCGAACCCGAACCGGTCCCCGAATGTTTCCCCGCCGCGGTCTTCCCGATGCCCGGCGAGGACGCCGCGTGTCGTTGGATCGACGATCTGCTGGCCTCCGAGGAGGAGGTCGAGGGAGAGGAACGCGCCTATCCCGGTGCGATCGCGGCCAACTTCCATGTGGGTCTGGGCGACGGTGGCGTCTTCGTGCTCTCTGAGTGGGCCTCGGAGAAAGAGGCGGCCGAACACATCGAGGAGGTGATCCAGCCGTTGCTCGACCAGGCGGGCGGTGGCGACGCGGGAGCGCGCTACACGCACGCGCTGACGCTCACGGGCCCGTGACCTGATTGCCGATGGGGTGCCGTGGCGGTCCTTCTTCGTCCAGGAAAGCACGCTGGACGCCGTGGAAACGTCATGAATGCCGGCTGATGAACGGGGGTCATCATGTACTTCGCCATTCTTGGCCCATTGGAGGTGTGTGGAGAGCGGGGGCTCCTTGATCCCATGTCCCCGATGGGCCGCCGAGTGCTCTCGCTGCTGCTCGCCCACGCCGGGCAGACGGTCTCGGTCGAGACCCTGATAGAGGAGCTCTGGGGGGAAAGGCCCCCGAAACTCGCCCGCAAGACCGTACAGACGTACATCTACTCCGTGCGCAAGGCACTGCGGAAGAACATGGAGGGAAAGCCTCCCATAGAGACCGGACAGCATGGTTACCGGATCCGGCCGGAAGAGGACCGGTTCGACCTCTGGTGTTTCCAGAAACTGTGCGAAGCGGGATTCTCCGAGCTGGGCGGGGGAGATGTCGAGGCGGCCTCGGACAGTTATCGAAGGGCGCTCGCGCTGTGGCGTGGGCGGCCCTTCGAGGACGTGGAGACCGGGGTGCTGCTCATGGCCCAGCAGGCCAGGCTGGAAGAGCTGCGGATGCACGCCCTGGAACAGCGGATCGAGGCCGACATGGCACTGGGGCGGCACCGTGAGTTGCTGACCGAGCTGAGCGGCCTGGTGATCAGCCATCCGCTGAACGAGGTGATCTGCGGGCAGCTCATGCGCGCGGCGGCCCATTCCGGACGGCAGCACGTGGCACTCGACGCCTACAGACGGCTGCGGACCACGACGGCGAACGAACTCGGTCTGGAACCCTCCCCACAACTGAGGGATCTGCAACGCCGCATCCTGGAGGGCCAGGTGTCGTTGGAGAGGCCGAGGGTGCGCGTCGTCGGCGGGCCGCCCCAGAAACCTCCGGCGGAGCTGCCGGCCAGGACACCCGGCTTCACCGCGCACAGTCGCGAGGTCGCGGACATCGTACGCGCCGTCCGACCGGCCGCCGCGGCCTCCAGCGGCCCGTCGACGGTGCGCATCGTGCTCGTGGCGGGCGGTGTGGGAGTGGGTAAGACGGTGACGGCGGTCGAGGCGTCCCACTGCCTGCGCCGCCGGTATCCCGACGGCCAGCTCTTCACCACACTGCACCGTCCGGACAGCACCCCGGTGCCCGTCCGGGACGCGCTCACGTCGCTGCTTCTGTCGGCCGGATACCTCGAACGGCACCTGCCCGAGTCGACGGAGGACATGGCGCGGCTCTTCCGCAGCTGGACGTCGGAACGGCGCATGTTGGTGATGCTCGACGACGCCCACTCCTGCGGGCAGGTGCTTCCCCTCATACCGAACAGTCCGGGCTGCGCGGTGATCGTCACCTCACGCTGGCGACTGGAGGGCTTACCCGGCGCCGTCACCCACGTCCCGCTTGAGGGCATGTCCGACCACGAAGGAGTGGTACTTCTCAGCTCCGTCGTCGGTGCCCAACGCGTCGCGCGGGAGCGGGCGGCCGCCATGGAACTGGTACGGCTGTACGAGGGATCGCCGCTGGCCCTGGTCGCACTGGGAGAGCGGCTCAGGGCCCGGCCGCACCTTTTCCTGCACGAGGTGCTCCGCCGGGCGCGCGACCACACCGAGCGGCTGGCGCTGCTCCAGGGGCCGCGGAACGACTGCCTGCGAAGGCTCAGAGAAGCGTATCTGCGGCTCCCCGCCGCGGAGCGGCGCCTGCTGTCCACCCTGTCCCGGCTTCCCGGGCCGGTGCGGGAGGCCGACCTCTGGAACGAGGCGGGACGGCCGGGGCCGTACGCCAGGGAGTTCGGTCGTCTGGTGGAGTCCCTTCTCGCGTCCCACTCGCTGAAGGTGCGCGACCGTCACGACGGTCCGGTGCTGGAGGTTCCCGGGCTGCTGCGGTTGATGCTGTCCACCTGGGCGGACCGGCCATGGAGTGCCTCTGTGGGGGATTTCGCATTCGACGGGGAGGACCGCCTGTCCCTGGTTTCCGCGCAGGCCGCCCGATCACGGTGAGGAGGAGTCGCGGGGACCGCCGCCCACTCCGTCACCCGCCTGGACGGAGCCGCCGCTTTACTTTCTCCTGCGTTTCCGCCCCGTCTTGGAGATGGATTTGTCATCCACCTGGAAAACCGTGCTCGGAGTTTTTCTTTGTTCTTTGCGATGCCAGGTCCGTCTCGACGTAAAATCAGCCGGGAATCACACCATTCGAAAGGACAAATGTGAAAAGAATCGTTGTTCAGGGGGGCAGTGACGGGATGGGGAGGGGAATGGGTGCCGCATTCCTGGAGCGGGGCGACGAGGTCGTCGTCATCGGGCGCGACGAGAGGAAGGGGGAGTCCTTCCTCTCCGCTGCCAGGGAGATCGGCGCGGGCGGGCGAGCCCATTTCGTGCGGGCGGACCTGAGCCTGGTGAGTGAGAACCGCAGGGTGGTCCGCGAGATCGGTGAGAGGCTTCCCGCGGTGGACGTACTCGTCCTGTGCGCACGGCACTTCCTCTCGGAGCGCCGGGAGACGGCCGAGGGGTTCGAGTACACCTTCGCGCTCTTCTACCTGAGCCGGTTCTTGCTCGGCCACGATCTGCGCGGCCTTCTGGAGAAGGGGGAGAGACCGGTCATCATGAACGTCGCGGGACCGGGCTCCCCGATGGGGGAGATCCAGTGGGACGACCTCGGGTTCGAGCGGAACTATGACGGTCTGGCCGCGCAGATGCAGGGCGGAAAGGCGAACGACCTGCTGGGGGTCTCCTTCGCGGAGAGATACGGATCCGGGCCGATCAGATATGTGCTTTTCAACCCCGGCAGCGTGTCGACCGGTTTCTCCGGAGAATATGACGAGATGACGAGGTTCCACGTCGAGGCGATGAAGAGAAGCGCGAAGCCGGTCGAGGCGGGGATAAAGCCGATCATCGCGACCATCGACAATCCTCCGGCCGAACCGCTGAGCGCCTTCGTGGAAGGACGGAGGATGGATCTTGTGGGAGAGTCCTTCGAGCCGCGGCATGCCAGGAGACTCGACGAGGTGACCCGCGAGCTGCTGTCGCGCTGACGGAACGCCGGTCGGGCCGACGCGTCGAGCGACGGACACGCGCGCCGCACCACATGGTTCGTCCCGGGACCAGGCCGGTCCCGGAGGCGGTCCACTGTCTCGGCCCACGTTGGTCGCCCCCCGTGGAAGGCCTCGTCCGCGACGTCGAACCCGACGCCGACGAGGTGGCCCCTCCCGTGACCGGCGTCTCATGGCGGTCTTCCACGGCCGGGCCGATCCTGCGGCCTCCCCGCTCCTCCTGACCACTTCGTGCCGTCACGCGGCCCTGCCACCGGACCGGCCCGGTTACGGCTGTTCGGCCGTGGATCTCCGGACGGCACGAACCTCGGCGGCCAGGCGGGTCCGTGTACGAGCCGCCAAGGATCGAACAGACCGTGAGGACCTGAACGGGTCCACGCCGAGGAAACACGGGTCTTCCTCCTGGGGCCGAGCAGGGGCCGTGGGAGACGTCCTCCCAGGAGTTTGAGGTCGGCCGACGTCACGGGCGCCGTCCCCGGACCGTGAGCTCACGGCCTGACAGGAGGAAGCAAAGATCGCCTCCCGTATTTCTCCCGGAAACAGAAAAAGGACCCGATCCGCTTAACGAACCAGGCCCTTGATCTGGCCAAACACTGTCGGGGTGGCGGGATTTGAACCCACGACCTCTTCGTCCCGAACGAAGCGCGCTGCCAAGCTGCGCTACACCCCGGTGCACGCCGTTTTGCTCGTGCTTCGGAAAGTCTAGCGGACTTCGCGCGTGCTTGCGTCACCTCTGGGGCGGGGCACCAGGGTCAGCAGGCTGGCCTCGGGGAAACAGGAGAAACGCACGGGGGAGAAGGGGCTGGTGCCCAGTCCCGCCGAGACGTGGAGGAAGGCGGACTCGTGCCTGCTCAGCCCCTTGACCCGGGCCCTGTCGATGCCGCAGTTGGTGACCAGGGCGCCGTAGAACGGCACGCAGACCTGGCCGCCGTGGGTGTGGCCTGCGAGCAGCAGCTGGTAGCCGTCGTCGGCGAAGCGGGACATGTTGCGGGGCTCGGGGGAGTGCATCACGCCCAGACGGAGATCGGCCTCCGCCGGGGCGGGTCCGGCGATCTCGTCGTAGCGGTCGAGGTTGATGTGGGAGTCGTTGATGCCGCCGACGGCCACGTCGAGGTCACCGACCTTGAGGCGGGCGGTGGTGTTGTTCATGTTCAGCCAGCCCTCGTCGGACATGGCGGTGCCCAGTTCCTCCCAGGGCAGGGAGGGGATCTTCCTGCCGTGGTCGCCCTTCGAGGTACGCCACAGGTAGCGCATGGGGTTCTTGAAGATCGGCGCGTACATGTCGTTGGAGCCGTAGACGAACAGGCCTGGGCGTGACAGCAGTGGTTCGAGGGCGTGCATGAGAGGGCCGACGGCGTCGGGGTGCGCGATGGAGTCGCCGGTGTTGACCACCAGGTCGGGCTTGAGGGTGCCCAGCGAGCGGACCCAGTTGATGAGCATCCGCCTGCCAGGGGTGAGGTGCAGGTCGGACAGGTGCAGGACACGCACGGGCCGCTGGCCGGGTTCGAGAACGGGCACGTCGAAACGCCGCAGGCGGAAGGTGTTGCGCTCGACGACCGAGGCGTAGGCGAGGCCGGTCAGGCCGAGACCGATCAGGGACAGGGGCACCGCGGCTGCTTTCCTCACCTTCTCATCATGCCCGACGAACGACCCCCCGCAGGAAACCTGCGATACAACGAGGCGGTTAAGACGGCAAGATGGACCGCATGAGCGCATTGAAGGACAAGTTGAAGGCCGACCTCACGGCCTCCATGAAGAGCAGGGATGAGGTCCGCACCCGTACGATCCGCATGGCCCTGGCGGCCGTGAACGTCGAGGAGGTCTCGGGCAAGGCCGCCCGCGAGCTCTCCGACGAGGAGATCGTCAAGGTGCTGACCAAGGAGGCCAAGAAGCGCCGTGAGGCGGCGGAGGCGTTCAGCGGCGCCGGCCGTACCGAGCAGGCCCAGGCCGAGGTGGACGAGCAGGCCGTCCTTGAGGAGTACCTCCCCGCCCAGCTGTCCGACGAGGAGCTCGCGGCGCTGGTCGAGGAGGCCGTCACGGAGAGCGGGGCCTCGGGGCCGCAGGCCATGGGGCAGGTCATGAAGGTCCTGACCCCCAAGGTCGCGGGCCGGGCCGAGGGCGGCAGGGTCGCGCAGGCCGTACGGAGCCGTCTGGCGCGCTGAGAGCACGGGCCGGGAGCACGCGCTGGGAGCGCAGGCTGAGGAGCGCGGGCTGAGAGCACGGGCTGGGACGCGCACTGAGAGCACGCGCTGAGCGTCGGCCCTGTACGGGAGCCGTCCCGGTGGGCGGTGCCCACCCCGTACAGAGCCGTCGGCGGGCCTGGGGGCGTCGGCCAGTACGGAAGCTGTACGGCGGGCTTGGAAGTCCACGACATGGCCGGAGCCCCTCCCCGATCGGGGAGGGGCTCCGGCCATGTGCGGGCCGCTCAGCGGCCGATGGGACGGTTGGAGTCGCCCTTCTTGTTCTTGCCCCGGCCGCCGAACCAGCCGCCGTTGCCGTCGTTCTCGATGGTGCCGTTGTCGTCGGGGCGGTCGCCGCCGCCACGGCCCCGGTCGGGGCCGCCGTCACCGGGCTTGTCCGGCTTCGGCGGCGGCTTGGGGGCGCACCTGGTGCAACCGCCGAAGCGGTCCTTGTCCACCGCGGTGAAGGGTGTCGGGTCGACGCCCTTCAGCGCGTCGATCATGGAGTACTTCCAGATCCGTCCCGAGATCGTGGCGCCGTACACGTAGGGGTAGTAGGTGCCGCCGATGGTCACCCCGGTCAGGTCGTGCTGGAAGGCGCCGCGCGGGTCGCCGAGGCTGACGGAGGAGGCGAGGTCGGGGGTGAACCCGGCGAACCAGGCGGCGGTGTAGCCGTCGGTGGTGCCGGTCTTGCCGGCCGCGGGACGACCGATGCCGCCGTACTGGCTCATCGTGCCCTTGGTGAACACCCCGGACATGATGTGCGCGGCGGCGTCGGCGACCTTCTCGTCCAGGACCTGCTGGCACTTCGGCTTGTACTGCGTGGCCTTGTTGTTGCGGTCACGGATCTCGGTGATGGCCATCGGCTTGCAGTAGGCGCCGCGCGCGGCGATGCCCGCGTAGGCCGCGGCGACCGTCACCGGGTCCATCTCGTTGACGCCGAGGGTGAAGGTCTCGACCTCCTTGAGCTTGTCTCCGTCGGCCCGCTTGATGCCGAGGCTCTTGGCGGTCTTGACCACGTCGCAGAGGCCGACCTCCTCCTCAAGGCGCATGAAGAAGGTGTTGACCGAGTTCCGGGTGCCGGTGAGCAGCGTGTTGAAGCCGCCCTCGCCCTCGCTGGAGTTCTGCACGGTGTGGCTGGGGATGCCGACCGGGTTGCCCTTGCAGTCGCGGAAGGAGCCATAGCTTGAGGCGCTGTAACCGGCGCCGGTGCTGAAACCGTCGTTGATCTTGAAGCCCTTGTTCAGCGCCGTGAGCAGGGTGAAGACCTTGAACGTCGAACCCGCCTGGAACCCGGTGCCGCCACCGTGCTGGCTGTCGCCCGCCAGGTTGTAGCTCATCTGGTTCTTCTTCTTGTTGCGCCCGAAGTCGCGGCTGGCGGCCATCGCCTTGATGGCGCCGGTGCCGGGCACGACCATCGCCTGCGCGGCGACCGGCTTGTCGCTGGCCTTGACGAACTTCCTGATGGCCTTCTCGGACGCGGACTGCATCTTCGGGTCGAGTGTCGTCTTGATCGTCAGACCGCCCCGCTGGAGCAGCCTCTTGCGCTCCTCGGGGGTCTTGCCGAAGGACTCGTCGTTGAGCAGCTCGTTCTGGGCGTAGAGGCAGAAGTAGGGGTAGGAGCTCACGTCGCAGCCGCCGGGGACCGGGGTGTCCTTGAAACCCAGCTTCTTGGCCTTGGCCTCCGCGGCCTCCTGCGTCGTGATCTTGCCGAGCTCGGCCATCCGGTTCAGGACGATGTTGCGCCGTTCGAGCAGCCGCTCACGGCTCGCCTTGCCCACGTTCGGGTCGGTCCTGTTGGGGTTCTGCACGGCTCCGGCCAGCGTCGCCGCCTCGACGAGGTTCAGCTTGGAGGCGTCCTTGCCGAAGAAGCGCTTGGCCGCGGCCTGGATGCCGTGGGCTCCGGCACCGAAGTAGGCGATGTTGAGGTAGCGCTCAAGGATCTCCGACTTGGTGTACTTCTCCTCGATGGCCAGCGCGTAGCGAAGCTCGTTCAGCTTGCGTTCGAGGGTCTGCTCGATCGCGGCGTTCTGCTCCTCGGGAGTCTCGGCCGCGTTGAGCAGCACGAGCTTGACGTACTGCTGGGTGATCGAGGAACCACCCTGGACGCTGCCCCCGCTGAAGTTCTTCATGGCCGCGCGAAGTGTGCCCTCGGGGTCGATCGCGCCGTGCTCGTAGAACCGGAAGTCCTCGATCGCGACGATCGCGGTCTTCATGATGTCGGAGACCTCGTCGAGCTTCACCGACTCGCGGTTCTCGTAGTAGAACTGGGCGAACTGCTTGCCGTTCGCGTCGAGCAGGGTGGTCTTCTCCGCGAGCGGAGGTTCCTTCAGCTCCTCGGGGAGCAGGTGCAACTCCTCCGTGGCCGACTTGACCGTCAGCCCCGCCCCGCCGACCGCGGGGAACGCCACGGCGGCGACCAGCACGCCAGTGACGGTGGCCGCGGCGAGCAACCGCACCACGTTGCCCATGCCACGGAGCACTGACCTGTGAGCTTTGCCTTGAGCTTGCACGACACCAAGGGTACGTCGGACGGATAGCCCAAACGGTAACGGAACACCACTTCGCTGTGCCTCACTCCCGTATCGGACGCAGGTGACTAGTCATTACCGGCCAGATGGCCGCCGATGACCATGCGGGAAATTGGTCCCGCCGGGGTCTGTCGGCCTGAACGTCTGATTGCGTACGTTCTCCTTCTGCGGCAACTGAATACGGAGGCTCGACGCCCGCGCCCGTCGGCCCCAAGTCACGACTGACCACCTAAGGGGAGTGGGGTCGAATGTGGATCACGGATTGGACCTCCCGTGCGGCCTGTAAGGGTGCGGATCCTGACGCGCTTTTCGTTCAGGGCGCTGCCCAGAACCGGGCGAAGCTGATCTGCCGGGGATGCCCGGTCCGGACCGAGTGCCTCGCCGATGCGCTGGACAATCGCATCGAGTTCGGGGTGTGGGGCGGGATGACCGAGCGCGAACGCCGGGCGTTGCTACGCCGGCGACCGGACGTCGACTCCTGGCGTGACCTGCTGGAGTTGGCCAAGGAGGAGTACGAGCGGACGAACGAGCTGATCGCCGGCTGAGTTCGCGCAGATCCCGTACGGCTGGCGCACCGCGCCGGCCGTACCCGCGCGTCCGCGGGACGTCGGTTCCCGGAGACGGGATGCCAGGTTCCCGAAGACCGCGGGGTGTCAGGCTCTCGGAGGCCCGAAAGAGGCCTCCGAGAGCCTGAGAACCCTCGCTACTGGGCCGTCAGCAGTTCACCGACCCTGCGCAGGCCCGCCAGGTCGTGCACGTCCTGCGACATCGCCGGGACCCGGGCCACGGGCACCGTGGGATGCGCCGACAGGAAGTGCTCCTGTTCACGGTCCTCACGCGCGGCCAGTTGCATCCGGCCCGCGTGCAGGCGCAGGACGGCGGCGGTGAGGTCGTGTTCGCCCCGCGTCTCCAGATCCTCGGCCGCGGCGGTGCTGCGCGCGGCCGACAGCACGGCGGCGGGCGCCCGGTGCACCCGGTTCACCACCAGCCCGGCCAGCGGCATGCGCTCCTCGGCCAGCCGTTCCACGAAGTAGGAGGCCTCCCGCATGGCGTCGCGCTCCGGCGCGGCCACCACGACGAAGGCCGTCCCCGGGGCCTGCAGGAGCTTGTAGGTCTGCTCGGCCCTGGCCCTGAAGCCGCCGAAGACGGCGTCGAGGGCCGAGACGAACGTCTGCAGGTCCTTGAGCACCTGCGCGCCAAGCAGCTTGGTCAGGGCGCCCGCCACGATGCCGAACCCGGCGTTGAGCAGCTTGAACGCGCTGCGCCCGCCCGCCTTCGCGGGAGCCATGAGCAGCCTGATGAGCCTGCCGTCGAGGAAACGGCCGAGCCGTTCCGGGGCGTCGAGGAAGTCGAGCGCCGAGCGCGACGGCGGGGTGTCGACGATGATCAGGTCCCAGTCGCCGGAGCGGCGGAGCTGCCCGAGCTTCTCCATCGCCATGTACTCCTGGGTGCCGGAGAAACTCGACGAGAGAGACTGGTAGAAGGGGTTCGTCAGGATCTGCCGGGCCCGTTCCGGGTCGGCGTGCGCCTCGATGATCTCGTCGAAGGTGCGCTTCATGTCGAGCATCATGGCGTGCAGCCTGCCCTCGCCCTTCACCCCGGCGACGGGCCGCGGGGTGTTGTCGAGCTCGGTCAGGCCCATGGACTGGGCCAGCCGCCTGGCGGGGTCGACGGTGAGCACGACGGCGGATCGGCCGCGTTCGGCGGCGCGCAGCCCGAGCGCCGCGGCCGTCGTGGTCTTGCCGACGCCGCCGGAGCCGCAGCAGACCACGATCCTGGTGCCCGGGTCGTCGATGATCGCGTCGAGGTCGAGGACCGGGACCGCCCTGAGCCTGCCGGACCGCTCGTTCATGCCGCTCCCTGCGCGTGGATCGACTCGGCCAGTTCGTAGAGTCCCGCCAGGTCGACCCCGTCGGACAGCAGCGGCAGCTCGTAGCGGGGCCTGCCCGAGGTGTCCAGCGAGCGCCGTTCACGGCGTTCGAGCCTGGTGCGGTGGGCGTGCTCGGCGATCTCCTCGGCCAGGGCGTCGGCCACCGCGGCGGCGTCCGCGCCGCCCTCGGCGAGCCCGGCGGCCTTCAGCCCGAGCGCCAGTTCGGCCGGGTCGAAGCGGCCCTTGGCCGCGGCGTCGAGGACCGAGGCGGGCAGCAGCGACTCCCTGACCATGTTCGTGAAGATCCCTCCGGGCGGCAGGCCCGCCTCCCGCAGCTCGTCGAGCCCGTCCAGGGTCTCCTGGACCGGCATCTCCTCAAGAAGTGTGACGAAGTGCACCGCGGTCTCCGGCGAGGAGACGACGCCGTTGACCAGGTCGGCGTGGTTCTTGATCGGACCGACCCTCGCGAGCCCGGCGACCTCGCTGGTGACGTTGAGGAAGCGGGCGACCCGCCCCGTCGGCGGGGCGTCGAGCACGACGGCGTCGTAGATCCGCCTGCCGTCCTTGCCCTTGCGCCGTACGGCCTCGGTGGTCTTGCCGGTGACCAGGACGTCGCGGAAACCGGGGGCGATGGTGGTCGCGAAGTCGACGACGCCCATCTTGGTGAGAGCCTTGCCCGCCCTGCGCATCCCGTAGAACATCTCCAGGTAGTCGAGCATGGCCTCCTCGGGGTCGATGGCCAGCGCGTGCACGTCACCGCCTCCCGGCGCGACGGCGATCTTCCGCTCCTCGTACGGCAGCGGCGGCAGGTCGAAGACCTGTGCGATTCCCTGACGGCCCTCGACCTCGACCAGCAGGACCCTGCGCCCGCCCGAGGCGAGCGCGAGGGCGAGGGCGGCGGCGACGGTGGTCTTGCCGGTCCCGCCCTTACCGGTGACGACATGGAGGCGTACGCCGTCCCAGTCGGTGTCACGAGCTCTCACGCTTCGAAGGCTACCCAACGGCCCCCTGCCGATTCGCCCGGACCGTCCACCCACGAATATGCCGATTCTCACTGGCGATCCATCCGAAAAGGGACACGGACGTGGTGGGAGCCGGTGGACGGCCGTCCACCGGGGCGGCTGTCGCTAATGTGTCCCCCATGACGCAATGGGAGTACTCGACGGTGCCGCTGCTGGTGCACGCGACCAAGCAGATCCTCGACAACTGGGGCCAGGACGGCTGGGAGCTCGTCCAGGTCGTGCCGGGGCCCAACCCCGAGCAGCTTGTCGCCTACCTGAAGCGGCCGAAGCAGTGACGCCGGAGGAGCGGCTGAGCGAGCTCGGCCTGACGCTGCCCAAGGTCGTCGCGCCGCTGGCGGCCTACGTCCCCGCGGTCCGCTCGGGAAACCACGTCTACACCTCGGGCCAGCTCCCGGTGGTGGACGGCAAGCTTCTGGCGACCGGCAAGGTCGGCGCCGAGGTGAGCCCGGAGGACGCCTACCAGCTCGCCAGGACCTGCGCGCTCAACGCCCTGGCCGCTGTCGGGTCGGTGGTCGGCGACCTGTCGAACATCGTCAGGATCGTCAAGGTCGTCGGCTTCGTGGCCAGCGACCCGGCCTTCTCCGGCCAGCCGCAGGTGGTCAACGGCGCCAGTGAGCTGCTCGCCGAGATCCTCGGGGACGCGGGCAAGCACGCCCGCAGCGCGGTCGGCGTCGCCGTACTGCCGCTGGACGCCCCGGTCGAGGTCGAACTGGTCGCCGAGGTCGTCTGACCGGGTGACGGGGCGGAAGCCGTACCGGATGACAGGGCCGAAACCGGAGGGATCTGATGGGCGGGATTCCGCTCCGCGGTGAGCTGGGCGAGCGGGCACGGGACATCCTGGCCGGGCGGGCCGAGCCCGTCCCGGCCCGGGACGCCGCGACCGTGGTCCTCCTGCGTGAGGACCCACGCCAGGGGGTCGAGGTCTACCTGCTGAGACGTACGGCGAGCATGGCCTTCGCCGCGGGCGCCTGCGTCTTCCCCGGCGGTTCCGTCGATCCCCGGGACGCCGACCAGGCGCTCGCCTGGGCCGGTCCGCCGCCCGCCGAGTGGGCGCGGGCCTTCCGCACGTCGGAGGGCACCGCGCGCGGCCTGGTGTGCGCGGCGGTCAGGGAGACGTTCGAGGAGTCGGGCGTGCTGCTCGCCGGTCCCTCGGCGCGGGAGGTGGTGGCCGACACCACCGGGGACGACTGGGAGGCCGACCGGCTCGCCCTGATCGACAGGAGTCTGTCCTTCACCGACTTCCTGGCCAAGCGGTCCCTGGTGCTGCGCGCCGACCTGCTGCGCCCCTGGGGGCACTGGATCACCCCCGTGGCCGAGCCGAGGCGCTTCGACACCCGCTTCTTCGTCGCCGCGCTCCCGCCGGGCCAGCGCACCCGCGACGTCGGCGGCGAGGCCGACAAGGTCATCTGGGTACGGCCGGCCGACGCGCTGGACCAGGCGCGGCGGGGGCTGATCAGGCTGATGCCCCCGACCTACCGCACGCTGCGGGAGGTCTCCGCGCACCCGGCCGTGGCCGGCGTCCTGGCGGCCGAACGTGAGATCGTGAGCTACATGCCCGGTATCGCCGAGGTCGACGGGGAGATGCGGATCGTGCTCGACGACGACTACGGACCCGGTGTGGGATGAGCGGGCTGCGGATCCCCCTGGACGGCCCCGACGGGTCGGGAACCGCCAACGCGTTCGCGATCCTGGCCCCCAACCCCTCCGCGATGACCCTGGAGGGCACCAACACCTGGGTGGTCGGCGTCGGGGAGGAGGCACTCGTCGTCGATCCCGGCCCCGAGGACGAGGCCCATCTGCGGCGGGTCGCCGCCCACCTCGGGGAGCGCCGGGTGCGGGCGGTCCTGCTGACCCACGGTCACGACGACCACAGCGGCGGTGCCAGGAGGTTCGCCGAGCTGGTCGGAGCCCCGGTCAGGGCCCTCGACCCCCGGCACCGTCTCGGCACGGAGGGGCTCGGCGACGGAGACGTGATCACGGTCGGCGACCTCGAACTGCACGTCGTCGGCACTCCGGGCCACTCGTTCGACTCGCTGTGCTTCTGGTTGCCGCAGGACGGGGCCGTGCTCACCGGGGACACCGTGCTGGGCAGGGGGACGACCGTGATCGCCCCGGACGGGGACCTCGGAGACTATCTGCGCTCCCTCGACCGTCTGCGGGCGACGGTCGAGAAGGTCGGGGCGCGGGCGCTGCTGCCGGGACACGGCCCGGTGCTGCCCGACCCGGTCGGCGCGCTCGACGGCTACGTCGCGCACCGCAGGCGGCGGCTCGACCAGATCAGGCGGGCCAGGCGGCAGGGGGCGACGACGGCGAGGGAGATCGTCGAGGTCGTCTACGCGGAGGTCGACAGGTCGCTGTGGCCGGCCGCGGAGATGTCGGTCCGCGCCCAGCTCTCCTATCTGGACGGCCTCGGCGAGTGAGGGTCAGCGCGAGCGGTTGTGCAGGCGCTCCAGGTCCATGATGACCACGGCCTTGGCCTCGATGCGCAGCCAGCCGCGCTGGGCGAAGTCGGCCAGTGCCTTGTTCACGGTCTCGCGGGAGGCGCCGACCAGCTGGGCCAGCTCCTCCTGGGTGAGGTCGTGGTGGACCCGGACACCGTCGTCGATCCGCTGCCCGAAGCGCTCGGCCAGGTCGAGCAGGGCCTTGGCGACCCGGCCGGGGACGTCGGTGAAGACCAGGTCGGCCAGCACGTCGTTGGTACGGCGCAGCCGCTGGGCCAGGGCGCGCAGCAGGTGCAGGGCGACCTCGGGACGGCCGGTCAGCCACGGGCGCAGGTCGTCGTGGCCCAGACCGGCGAGGCGGACGTCGGTCAGCGCCGTCGCCGAGGCCGTACGGGGACGGGGGTCGAACAGCGAGAGCTCGCCGAACATCTCACCGGGGCCGAGCACGCTGAGCAGGTTCTCCCGCCCGTCGGGGGCGGTCCTGGACAGCTTGATCTTGCCTTCGAGGACCACGTAGAGGCGGTCTCCGGTCTCGTTCTCGCTGAAGAGGGTCTGTCCCTTGGACAGCTCGACCTCCGAGACACTCGTACGCAGCGCGGCGGCGCCCTCACGGTCGAGCGCCGAGAACAGAGGCGCCTTGGCCAGCACGTCGTCGGTGTTCACAGTGCCTCCTGTTTCACGGCTCACGCAGTTATTGTGACCTATCACACCGAGTCGTTCTCAAGGGGCCCGGCGTGAAGGCCGCCGGGACTCCACGGCGGTGGTTCCGCTGGGTTGGACCCGGCTCGCGGTGGTCCGCCGTGTTCGACGGCTGGATCACGCTCATCCGGAAATCTACCCATATAGATGGGCGAACCCGACGTCGGTCCCTCCTCCCGCGTCCCCGACCGTCTCTCAGACCCCGCACCCGCGGGCACGGGGTCCCCAGCAGAGGCGTTGTCAGTCGTCGGCCGCGCCGCGCAGCTCCCACGCGCCGCGTCTGCGCAGGACCAGCAGGTAGTAGGCGGCGAAGACGATCCCGATGCCGACGGTGATGAGGAGGCTCGGCCGCCCGACCTCGGGGTCGAGGAGGTTGCGGTAGGCGACGTACCCGATGGCCAGCAGGGCGAGCACCGGCGCCACCGGGAACCACGGCATCCGGTAGGCGGCGTGCGAGGTCGAGCCGTTGCGGCGCCCGGTGAGGGTCGCGACGCACAGCGCCGCGTAGATCGCGATGATCGTGGTCGCGGTCACGACCAGCAGGAACCGTTCGTCGGCGTAGCAGAACCCGGCGCCGATGAGCCCGGCCCCGATGGTGGCGATCCACGGGCTGCCGAAGCGGGGGTGGATCGAGGCCAGCGCCCTGCTGACCGGGGACGGCCAGGTGGTGTCGCGGCCGGTGCTGAAGATCATGCGGGCGGTGACGAGGATGATCGCCAGGACCGCGTTGAAGATGGCCAGGGCGACGGCGAGGCTGAGGACGTTGTTCAGCGTCGTCCCGGCGCGTGCGGTGATGAAGTACTCCATCATGTTGTCCGCGCCGAAGAGACCGGGGAGCGAGGGCGCGCCCATGAGCACCGCGGTCACCGGGATCAGCTCGGCGGCGACGGTGATGCCCAGGGCCCACAGGACGGTTTTGGCGATGCCCCGGTGGGCGTCCTGGGTCTCCTCGCCCAGATAGACGGCGGCGCCGTAGCCGTTGTAGGCGAACAGGGCCACGGCGGTGGCGGCGCCGATCACCCCGGCCGAGGCCGCGACGACCGTGCCGTCCTGGCCCGCGGCCACCGGGTGCAGCACCAGGTCGGCCAGGGAGCGCTCGGGGTTGAGGAAGCCCAGCGCGCTCACCACGACCAGGGCGAGCATCTCGATGGCCAGGAAGACACCGGTCACCCAGGCGTTGAGCTTGATGTCGAACACGGCGAGCACGGTGGCGACGACCGTGGTCACGGCCGCGACGGTCGGGGCGTGCAGGCCGGGGAAGATGACCGCCAGGTAGGTGCCGACGCCGAGCGCGATCACCGCGATGATCAGCAACTGGGTGACCATGAACAGGCCGAGCACCACGAAACCGGGCAGCCGCCCGAAGGTACGGGCCACGATCGCGTACTCGCCGCCGCTGAGCGGGTAGGCCGAGCCGAGTTCGGCGTAGACGAAGGCCATGAAGATCCCCACGACACCCGCGACCAGGAAGGCCGTGAAGGCTCCCGAGCCCGCCTGGCCGATGACACCCGGGGCGATGATGAACACCGAGGACGCCGGCGAGATCGCCGACAGGGTGATGAACAGGGTGCCCAGCAGTTTCAGGCCCCGGTGCAGGTGGGGGTGGGAGCCGGTCGGGGCGGGTGGCGGTGTGGGGGTGGACGGGCTCGTGTCGTGGGGGGTCACGGCGCCTCCTCAGGCGTGGTTCTTTGAACATGCATCAAAGAACTCTGTGAGATGTACGTCAATACACCTCCGTGTAAAAGCTCCGTGTCACCTTCCCCGGTTGCGTTCTTTGACCGATGTCTAGAGAATCACCGGCATGGCACGACCCAGCCGAGCACACGAGAAGCGCGCCGAGCTCGTCGCCGCCGCCCGCCGGGCGGTGCTGCGGCACGGCGTCGTCGACCTGCGTCTGCGGGACGTCGCCGAGCAGGCGGACATGTCGGCGGGATCGGTCCTGTACTACTTCCCGGCGCTGACCGACCTGCTGAAGGAGGTGCAGCACGAGGCGGTCGAGCGTTTCTGCGTCGAGCGGGAACGGGCGGCCTCCGAGGAACCCGACCCCAGACGCAGGCTGCTCGGCATGATCCGCGCGGGCCTGCCGGCCGGCAGCGACGACGAACTGTGCGTCCTGCTGTACGAGCTGGGCACCTACGCCCGCAGGGACCCCGCCTACTCCGCCCAGCACATCCGCCTGTGCGAACGGCAGGTCACCCTGTACGCCTCCATCCTGGAGGCCGGGGCCGCGACGGGGGTCTTCACGCTGACCCGTGACGCCGTCACCCTCGCCCGCAACCTCGTCATGCTTGAGGACGGCCTCGGCCTGCACGTCACGCAGGCCGTACCCACCCTCGACGCCGGGCAGGCCGAGCGCCTGCTGCTGACCTACGCCGCCGACGTCACCGGCTGCGACCTGGAGAACCTGGAAGGACCTGAAGAACGATGACACGGGCGCGCGAACTCGGCCTGCCGCTGCCGGGCCGTACGGGGCCGGACAACGCGATCACCGACGTTCCCGGGGTCGAGGTCGGCCACACCACGCTGATCGAGGGGGAGTCGGTCCGCACCGGCGTGACCGCGCTGCTGCCACGCGGGCGCGCGGACTTCGAGGTGCCGTGCGCGGCGGGGTGGTTCTCGCTCAACGGCAACGGCGAGATGACGGGCACCTCCTGGCTCAGCGAGACCGGCTCCCTTCGGCTGCCCGTGCTCATCACCAACACCCACGCCGTCGGCACCTGCCACCGCGGGGTCATCGACTGGGTGGCCCGTGAGAAGCCCGAGGTCGCCGCCGAGTGGCTGCTGCCCGTGGTCGCCGAGACCTGGGACGGCTACCTCAACGACATCAACGGCCCCCACGTACGGCCCGAGCACGCCGTGGCCGCCATCGACGCGGCCCGCCCGGGACCGGTCGCCGAGGGCTCGGTCGGCGGCGGCACCGGGATGAACTGCTACGGCTTCAAGGGCGGCAACGGCACCTCCTCCCGGCTGGTCGACTACGGGGCCGACACCTACACGGTCGGGGCGTTCCTCCAGGCCAACTTCGGCGCCCGCAAGGAGCTGACCGTCTGCGGCGTGCCCGTCGGCAGGTCGCTCACGGACGACGACCCCATGGACGGGCACGACTCCCCGGCGGGGGCGGGCTCCGTCATCGTCGTCGTCGCCACGGACGCGCCGCTGCTGCCGCTGCAGTGCACCGCGCTGGCCCGCAGGGTCCCGCTGGGCCTCGCCCGTACCGGGACCACCGGCTCGCACTTCTCCGGAGACATCTTCCTGGCCTTCTCGACCGGCAACCCCGGCGCGCTGACCTCGGGCTTCCCCGGGGAGGAACCGGTCTACGAGAGCATGCGGTTCATCCCGTGGAGCCGGCTCGACGTCTTCTACGAGGCCGTCGTCGAGGCCGTCGAGGAGGCCGTGCTCAACGCCCTCCTGGGCGCCGAGACCATGATCGGCCGTGAGGGTCGCCGCTCACCCGCCATCCCCGTCGCCCAGCTTCTCGACCTGCTCGGCACCCAGGTGTCGTCCGCGAACCGCGTGGAGTGAGGGCCGGTAGGCTCCTGCCCATGCCGGGTGACAGACAACGTGACGGATCGCGCAACCACGGTGCCCGCGCGGGCCGGGGCACGCGTCCGGCGAGCGGCGCCGTGGGGGTGCACAGCCGCGGCGACCGGTTCCAGACGTGGCAGGCGTTGCTGACCAACCGGAACAAGCGGCAGAAGCTCGGCGAGTTCCTCATCCACGGGGTCCGCCCGATCTCGCTCGCGGTCGAGCACGGCTGGCCGCTGCGCTGTCTGCTCTACCCACACGGTCAGCACCTGTCGGCGTGGGCGGAGGGCCTCATCCGTGACAGCGGGGTCCGTTCGGTGCCGGTGGCCCCGGAACTGCTGCTCGAACTCGGAGAACGAGAGTCGGCGGCGCCGGAGCTCGTGGCCGTCGGCGCGCTGCGGCCGGACGACCTGGGGCGCCTGCCCCAGGGGCACGACCTGCTGGGAGTTGCCTTCGACCGTCCGACGAGCCCGGGCAACATCGGGACGCTGACCCGTTCAGCGGACGCGTTCGGCGCCTCGGGGATGATCATCACCGGCCACGCCGCGGACGTCTACGACCCGAAGACCGTGCGCGCCAGCACGGGATCGATCTTCAGGCTGCCGGTGGTCAGGGCTCCCGGCGTCAACGAGGTGCTCGAATGGGTGGAGTCCCTGCGCGGGCGGGGCACCCCGGTCAAGATCGTCGGGACCGACGAGACCGGCGGGACCTCCGTACAGGACTGTGACCTGACGGGCCCGGTCCTGCTGGTGGTGGGCAACGAGACCGTCGGGATGAGCGCCCGCTGGCGCGAGGCCTGCGACGAGATCGTCAGGATTCCGATCGGGGGTGCCGCCAGCTCACTCAACGCGGCCTCCGCGGGGACCCTGATGCTCTACGAGGCCGCCCGGCAGCGCGGGTTCCCCACGGCCAGGGACTGACGTGGGACCGCCTGGGCTCTCAGTGGAAAGGCGTCGGAGAAGGGGGCGGGAGTGACGGGCTACCGTCATGTGGTCGCCAAGGACGACTACACGGATCTCGCGAGCGGCACCGTCCTGCGCTCGGCCCCGGGATTCCCGGCCTTTCCCGTCAGGTTGGTCTCGGAGATCTTCCTGCGCGCCCTGGAGCTGCGCGGCGGTGACGCCCCGGCGGTGATCTGGGACCCCTGCTGCGGGAGCGGCTATCTGCTCACCGTTCTCGGGCTGCTGCACCGGCGTGAGGTCTCCTCGCTGGTCGCCTCGGACGTCGCGGAGAACGCGCTGGTGCTCGCCCGGGAGAACCTGGCCCTGGTCGATCCTGAGGCCATGGAACGCCGGGCGAGGGTGCTTGAGGAGCGAGCCGGACGCTTCGGCAAGCCCGGCTACCTGGACGCGGCGGCGAGCGCGCGCCGCCTGGGCGGACGGCTCACCAGGGAGGGCGGGGCGCTGCCCACCACGGTCAGCCGGGCGGACGTGTTCCGGCCGGCCGAGCTCGCTGCCGTCGTCTCCACGGCCGCGCCCGACATCGTGATCACCGACGTCCCCTACGAGGAGCAGACCAGCTGGATCGGCGGCACCGGGGTGCCGGAGATGCTGGGCTCCCTGGCCTCCGTCCTCGGCGGCGGATCGGTCATCGCGGTCACGGCCAAGGGGCGCCGGGTCCCGGTCGGGGACGTCGCGCGCCCACGGGTCTCCTTCCGTGTCGGCAACCGCTCAACCGTGCTCCTGAAGGCGGCCGACCTCTCCGCCGGTTAACGGGAATCTCCGAGGCCGCAGGGCCGGACACCACCTACGCTTGAGGCCATGGCGACGCAGTTGACCCCTGGGCAGAGGACGAGACGATTCAAGAACGAGACCCGGCTCGGCCTGGTGCGCAGGGCCCGGCGGATGGACCGGGTGCTCATGGAGACCTACCCCGACGCCCACTGTGAGCTCGACTTCAACAGCCCGTTCGAGCTCCTGATCGCCACGGTCATGTCGGCGCAGACGACCGACGTCCGCGTGAACATGGTGACGCCCACACTCTTCGCGAAGTATCCGACCCCCGAGGACCTCGCGGCGGCCGACCCGGAGGACGTCGAGGAGATCATCAAGTCCACCGGGTTCTTCCGGGCCAAGACGAAGTCGATCATCGGACTGTCGATCGCGCTGCGCGACGAATTCGGCGGCGAGGTGCCCAGGACCCTCGAACAGATGGTCACCCTGCCCGGTGTGGGCCGCAAAACGGCCAACGTGGTCCTCGGGAACGCGCGTGACCCCAAGACGGGAGAACCGTTCGGGGTGACGGGCCTGACCGTGGACACCCACTTCCAGCGGCTCGTGCGGCGCTTCGGATGGACCGAGGAGACCGACCCCGTCAAGATCGAGCACATCGTCGGCGAGCTCATCCCGAAGCGGGAGTGGACGATGGCCTCCCATCGCCTGATCTGGCACGGCCGCCGCGTCTGCCACGCCCGCAAACCCGCCTGCGGCGCCTGCCCCCTGGTCGCCCTCTGCCCCTCGTACGGCACCGGCCCGACCGACCCCGTCGAGGCCGCGAAACTGGTCCGTTCCGGCCCTCTTCCCTGACATGACCGGATCGTCGGGAAGCACGAGGCCGTACGGCGTGTTGCAGAGACCGGAACAGACCGGAGGTGTGCCCGTGGAAGTGCCCGGCTGGTTGGAGACGCTCGCCGAACGGGTCGCGAGGAAACCGGTTCCCCTGGCCATGCGCCCGCCGGAGACCGGCGGCCGTCACGCCGCGGTGCTCATGCTGTTCGGCGAGGGACCGCTCGGCCCCGACGTGCTCCTGATCCAGCGCAGCTCACGCGGGCGCAGACACGCGGGACAGCCCGCCTTCCCCGGCGGCGGGATCGACCCGGACGACGGCGGTCCGGTCGCCGCGGCGCTGCGTGAGGCCCGCGAGGAGACCGGGCTCGACCCGGCGGGCGTCCACGTCGTCGGCACCATGCCCGAGCTGTACATCTGGCGCAGCGACAACCGGGTCACCCCCGTCGTCGGCTGGTGGCACACCCCCTCCGTGGTGCACGCGGCCTCGCCGAACGAGGTCGAGTCGGTGGAACGGGTCCCGCTGTCCGAACTGACCGACCCGGCCAACCGCGTCACCCTGCGTCACCCGAGCGGCTTCGCCGGCCCGGCCTTCCGGGTCCGCGGGCTGCTGGTGTGGGGCTTCACCGCCGGGGTGCTCGACGGGGTGCTCGCCGGCTCCGCCTTCGAACGCCCCTGGGACAGGTCACGGGTCGAGGACATGCCTCCCGACGTCGTCAACCTCGCCGCCCGCTGACCCCTCCCAGCCGCCCCCCTCGATCTCACGCCCGGTGGACAGGGCCAGCCCGAGACGCGCCCACTCGGCCACGTCCTCGCAGGGGTCCCCGGTCAACCGTTCGAGTACGGCCAGGCCCGCCGGGTCCGGCGGAGCACCGATGATCTTCGGGAGTGCGTGGGCGACGCCGTACCTGACCCTGGAGTCCTCGTGCTCGCTCAGCGTGACCACCGAGGGCAGCGCGCGGCCGTCCCGTAGGTGACCGAAGGCGATCAGCACCGAGTAGAGCACCATGCAGTCGTCCTCGGCGGCGGCCAGGAAGCGCAGAACCGGCAGACTTCGGTCGACGAACGGCAATCTGCCGAGGATGTCCACCCCGAGCATCCGCTCGGTGGCCGTGTTGCCCGCGCACAGTCGTCTGGCCGCGGTGAAGGTCTCCAGATCGCCCCGTTCGTGCAGCATGGCGATGGCTTTCCAGCGGATCGTGCCGTCCTGGTCCCTGTCCCGCAGCGCGGTCTCGATGAGCGTTTCCACAGCCGGCGACCCCCCGATCGTTGCCATACGGCCCACGATAACGGCCGGGACCTCCGGCAAGGGGTGCACGCGCGGGCCAAGGGCTGGATACCGTTAAGGGGTGCGTGGTGATCTCCTCGACCTTATCCTGATCGCCCTTATGGTGGCCTTCGCGGTGTCGGGGTACCGTCAGGGGTTCATCATCGGGTCCCTCAGCTTCATCGGATTCGTCGGCGGTGCCCTGCTGGGCATGTTCATCGCCCCTCCCATCGCCGGGGCCATAGTCGACGGCGACACCGAGCGGGCGCTGCTCGCCATCGTCATCGTCTTCCTCGCCGCGACGATCGGGCAGTTCGCCTCCTCCACGATTGGCGCGGTGGTCCGCAGCCACGTCACCTGGGAACCGGCCAAGGTGGTCGACGCGGTCGGCGGCACCTTCGCCAGCGCCTTCTCCGTGCTGGTCATCGCCTGGCTGATCGGCTCACTGATCGCCTCCTCGCCGTTCACGCTGCTCAGCGAGCAGATCAACGGCTCTCTGCTGATCAGTACGGTCGACCAGGCGTTGCCTCCCGCGGCCAAGGACTTCCAGAAGCCGTTCAAGCGCTTCATCGACACCTCGGGCTTCCCGAAGGTGTTCGGCGCCATCGGCGGCAACCAGCTCGTCGAGGTCCCGCCCCCGGACCAGAGCGTGGCCAAGGGAGTCCAGCTCAAGCGGGCCCGCCGGGGCATCGTCAAGGTCCAGGGCGTGGCCACCAGCTGCCGCAGGCACATCGAGGGCACCGGGTTCGTCTTCTCGCAGAACAGGGTGATGACCAACGCCCACGTGGTCGCCGGGGTCGACCAGGAGCTGGAGGTCACCGACTACCTCAACAACAACCATCCGGCCAGGGTCGTGCTCTACAACCCCGACCGGGACATCGCCGTCCTGTACGTCCCCGGCCTCAACATGCCGGTGCTGCGCTTCGACGGCACCGCGACGATGGGCGACGACGCCATCATCGCGGGCTTCCCCCACGGCCAGGGCTTCACCCTCGCCGAGGCCCGCATCCGGGTGAAACAGCGTGCGAAGGGCCCCGACATCTACGAGCGCAAGACCGTCGTCCGCGACATCTACTCCATCCGCGGCTCGGTCATCCAGGGCAACTCGGGCGGCCCGCTGCTCACCCCCGACGGCCGGGTGTACGGGGTCGTCTTCGCGGCGGCCCTCGACCAGCAGGAGACCGGCTTCGCACTGACGGCGGCCGAGGTCTCCCCGGACGCCGAGGACGGCTCCAAGCTGTTCAACCAGGTAAGCACCCAGGAGTGCGACCGTAACGGCTGAGTCTCTTTGCTCCGCCTGGCTGGGTCTCTTTGCGCCGCCTGGCGGCGTCGCGGGCTTGGGCGCTTCGGGTCGGTGTCTTCCCTCGTCTCTGCGTCGCTTCGCTCCTGCGTTCCTCAGTCCAGACACCGACGCGCCCAAGCCGTGTCTCTTTGCTCCGCCTGGCGGCGTCGCGGGTTCGGGCGCCTCAGGCCAACGCTTTCCCTCGTCGTTCGTCCGCTTCGCTCCCTCACTCCTCAGTCCAAGCGTCGGCGCGCCCGAACCGAAACCCCTCACACTTAGCGCCGGTACCCCGAACCCTTCACTCCTGGCACCGAGAGTTTCCTAAGTCGGATCAGAGAAGGTGCTTGATGGTGCTTATGGCCTCTTCTGGGGTTTTTGGGGTTTCTGCTAGGGATTGGGCTGCTTGGGCTAGTTTTTCGTATGGCGGGCCGTACGGGGAGATTCTGGTGGCTCCGCGGGTGAACAGGGCGGCGGCGCCGCGGGGGTTGCCTCGCTGGAGGTGGGTGAGCCCGACGCAGATCTGCGCCAGGCCCTGCCACAGCTCGCGTTCCTCCTGAGGGGAGGTCTTCCAACGGCCTTCGAGCACCTCGTGCGCGTGGAAGGGCCTGCCCTCGCCGAGCAGCCTGCGTGCCTCGTGGAGCGCCTCGGCGGCGTCCGGCGCGTAGTCGTCGGGGACACGCTCCACACCCTGCGCGTCGTGCGGCAGGGGACGGCCGAAGGCGTCCCTGGGGCGGCGGTTGCGCGGCCTGCCCTCGGGGTCGCGGTCTCTGGGGATCGGATGGTCCGTCATCGGTCGAGATCCGCGTCCGCGAGCCAGGACAGGAGTTCGGCGTCGAACTCCTCTGGCCGTTCCTCGTGCGGGAAGTGCCCGGCCCCCTCGATCAGCCGCCACCGGTAGGACCCGGTCACGTGGCGGCTCGATCCCTGGGCGGTACGCGGCAGGGTGTGCGGGTCGAGCGCGCCGTGGACCTGGAGCGTGGGCGCGTGGACCTCACCGCGCATGATCCTGGCGTAGCGCAGGCCGTCGGGACGGAGCTGGGAGCGGGCGAACCACCGGTGGTACTCCAGCGCGCAGTGCGCCACGGTCGGGATGCGGAACGCCTCGCGGTAGGTCCGTGCGACCTCGGTCTCCGGCCAGCCGGGCCCGGACCACTCGTCGAGCATCCGTCCGACCATCGCGCCGTCCTTCGCGGTGAGCCGCCACTCCGGCAGGAAGGGCAGCTGGAAGCCCAGCGCGTAGGCGCTCGCCCTGATCTGGCGGAGGGAACCGGTCAGCAGGGCGGAGCGGAGCCTGAGCGGGTGCGGCGCCGCGACCGGGACCAGCCGCAGGACCGACTTCGGGTCCCGGACGGCCATGGTCCAGCCCAGCAGCCCGCCCCAGTCGTGACCGACGACGGTCGCGCCGCTCTCGCCGAGAGCCCTGATCAGCCCGGCCGCGTCACCGGCCAGGGTCGGCAGGTCGTAGCCACGCGGCGGCTTGTCGCTGGCGCCGTACCCCCGCAGGTCGACGGCGACGGCGCGGTAGCCCGCGGCGGGCAGTGAGACGAGCTGGTGGCGCCAGGTCCACCAGAACTGCGGGAAACCGTGCAGCAGCAGGACGAGTGGGCCCTCACCGGCCTCGACCACGTGGAAGCGGGTGCCCCCCGCGTGGACCGAGCGATGGGTCCACGGGCCCTCGATCCTGACCAGGGACTCGTCCGGCTCGTTCACTGGTCCGGACTCACCGGTTCGCGGTGGGAACCGACCTGCCCGGCGCCCTGCGGGGCGGGGGCGGAGGCGAGGCCGGTCTCCGGCTCGCCTCCCTTGAGGTTCTTGAGCGAGCGCATGGTCCGGCGCATTCCGGTCAGGCCCTTGAGCCTGCGCACCCCGAACAGGACCAGCAGGGCCGCGACGACCAGGTAGAACACCGTGACGATGGTGAAGGCGAGCCAGTCCCACACGCCCAGGGCGACCAGGCCGTACGCGATGGCGAAGGAGGCCAGGATCAGGCACAGGTGGGCCATGAACGCGGCGGCGCCGAAGAGTCCGGCGGCCGTGCCCACCCGCTTGGCGTCGAACCTCAGCTCGGCCTTGGCCAGTTCGATCTCGGCGCGGACCAGGGTGGAGATGTGGTCGGTCGCGTTGGCGACGAGCAGGCCGAGCGACTCCTCCTGTGGTTCTGCGGACAGTGGTTCCGCGGCCGGGTTGTGTGTCATGAAGGATCTCCTATCGAGCGCCGGTGTCCATCATCATCCTGTGCGCCGGCGCGCTTGCGCACGCGTAGCCGGAGCAGGATCGCCGCCAGGACCGACGAGATGAGGCTCGCCGCGAGCACACCTGTGGTCACCGCGTTCACCCGTCCCGGATCGTCCCCGTATGCCAGGCCGCCGATGAGCAGCGACACGGTGAAGCCGATCCCGGCCAGTGTCGAGACGGCCGCCATGTCCCGCCAGTGCAGCTCCTCGGACAGTCTCGCCAGGCCGAGCCGTACGGCCAGCCACGCCCCGCCGAAGACGCCGAGGAACTTACCGACGACCAGCCCCGCGATCACGCCGAGCACCACGCGGTCGGTGAACATCGTGCCCAGCGCCTCCGGGGCGAGCGTCACCCCGGCGGACATGAACGCGAACACGGGCACGACGAACCCGGCCGACAGGGGGCGCAGGCGGTGGGCGGCCAGTTCGGCGGGGGAGTTCTCCTCGCCGGGATCGTTACGCACACGGGTCATCAGACCGAGGGCTACCCCGGCGACGGTCGCGTGAACACCGCTGATCTCCACGAGGTACCAGGCGGCCAGGGCGAGGGGGAGATAGATCCACGGGCCGCGGACCCGCTTGGCCTGGAGCAGGCCGTACAGGGCGACGACGGCGATTCCGGCGGCCAGGGCGAGGAGGTTGAGGTGGTTGGTGAAGAAGACGGCGATCACGGCGATGGCACCGAGGTCGTCGACCACCGCGCAGGTCAGCAGGAAGGCGCGTAGCGCCGGGGGCATCGCGCTGGCCGTCACGGCGAGCACCGCGAGCGCGAAGGCGATGTCGGTCGCGGTGGGTACGGCCCAGCCCTGTCCGGCCCCGGGAGCCCCCCAGCTCACCGCCAGGTAGACCAGCACGGGGACGACCATCCCGGCGATCGACGCGAGGATGGGCAACGCGGCCTTGCGGAGGTTGGACAGCTCGCCGTGGACGAACTCCTCCTTGACCTCGATGCCGGCCACGAAGAAGAAGATCGTGAGCAGGCCGTTCTGGACCCATTCGCGGAGGTTGAGGTCCAGGTGGAGAGAGGCGGGGCCGAACGTCGTCTCGCGCAGCGCCTCATACGAGCCGGTGGACACATTCGCCCAGATCAGCGCGACGACCGTGGCGGCCAGCATGATGACGCCGCCGACCGTCTCCGTCCTCAGCGCCTCGGCGAGCGTGCGGGAGTGGTGGATGGTGGGCCTGAACGGCCAGATTTCGGCAACGCGACGCATGCGACCTCCGGGGAGTACAGGCAGGGCCGGTTCCCTCCCTGGCCGACCAGACTTCCCGGCACACCTGATCGCCAGCCTACAGAAGGCCGACGAATGGGATTCGCAGTACCTCAGTGTCGCATATCACTCATGATGGGCGGTCGCGCCCTCGGTCGCCCTCGCCTTGTGGGCGGCGACATCGAGGGGCGCGAACCGGGAGCCATCATCTGTCTCGCTCTTCATCCGCGCGCCGCGCCTGTGGCGGGGTGACCGCCCACGGCGCCCGAGATGGTCCTCAGTCCTCGCTCTTGGCGCTGGGCAGCTTCTCGGAGATGAGGTTCATCACCGTGCTGTCGGCCAGCGTGGTGACGTCACCGATGCTGCGGTTCTCCGCGACGTCACGCAGCAGACGCCGCATGATCTTGCCGGAACGGGTCTTCGGCAGTTCGGGGACGACCAGGATCTGGCGCGGCTTGGCGATCGGGCCCAGCGTCTTGGCCACGTGGTTGCGCAGTTCGGCCGCGATGTCCGCGCTCTCCTCCACGCTGCCGCGCAGGATCACGAACGAGACGATCGCCTGGCCGGTGACCGGGTCGGTCGCGCCGACGACCGCGGCCTCGGCGACCTTCGGGTGCGAGACCAGGGCCGACTCGACCTCGGTGGTCGAGATGTTGTGACCGGAGACGAGCATGACGTCGTCGACCCGGCCGAGGAGCCAGATGTCGCCGTCGGCGTCCCTCTTGGCGCCGTCGCCCGCGAAGTACATGCCCTCGAAGCGGGACCAGTAGGTGTCGATGTAGCGCTGGTCGTCGCCCCAGATCGTACGGAGCATGGAGGGCCACGGGTCACGGATGGCCAGGTAGCCGCCTCCGCCGTTGCCGACGCTGTTGCCCTGGTCGTCGACCACGTCGGCGGTGATGCCCGGCAGCGGGCGCATGGCCGCACCCGGCTTGGCGCTGGTCACACCGGGCAGCGGGCTGATCATGATCGCGCCGGTCTCGGTCTGCCACCAGGTGTCCACGACCGGGGTGCGGTTGCCGCCGATGTGCTCGCGGTACCAGACGTAGGCCTCGGGGTTGATCGGCTCACCGACGCTGCCCAGGACGCGCAGGGACGACATGTCGAACTTGGCGGGGATGTCGTCGCCCCACTTCATGAACGTGCGGATCGCGGTGGGCGCGGTGTAGAGGATCGTGACGCCGTACTTCTGCACGACCTCCCAGAACCGGCCCCGGTGCGGGGTGTCGGGGGTGCCCTCGTAGATGACGCTGGTGGCGCCGTTGGCGAGCGGGCCGTACACGATGTAGGAGTGGCCGGTCACCCAGCCGATGTCGGCGGTGCACCAGTAGACGTCGGTCTCCGGCTTGAGGTCGAAGACGGAGTAGTGGGTGTAGGCCGTCTGGGTGAGGTAGCCGCCCGTGGTGTGCAGGATGCCCTTGGGCCTGCCGGTGGTGCCGCTGGTGTAGAGGATGTAGAGCGGGTGCTCGGCGTCGTGCGGCTGCGCCTCGTGGGTCTCGGACTGGCGCTCGACGAGGTCGTGCCACCAGATGTCCTTGTCCGTCTGCTCGACCTCCTGGCCGGTCCGGCGGACGACCACGACGTGCTCGATGCCGGGGCACTCCTTGACGGCCTCGTCGACGGTCGGCTTCAGGGCGCTGGGCGCGCCACGGCGGTAGCCGCCGTCGGCGGTGACCACGACCTTGGCGTCGGCGTCCTTGATCCTGCCGCTGAGGGCGGTGGCGGAGAAGCCGCCGAACACCACGGAGTGGATGGCGCCGATGCGGGCGCAGGCGAGCATCGTGATCGGCAGCTCGGGGATCATCGGCAGGTAGACGGCCACCCGGTCACCCTTGCCGACCCCCAGCTCCTGCAGGGCGTTGGCCGTCTTGGCGACCTCCCGCTGCAGGTCGGCATAGGTGATCGTACGGCTGTCGCCCTCGGGCTCGCCCTCCCAGTGGTAGGCGATCTTGTCGCCGTTGCCCGCCTCGACGTGCCGGTCCACACAGTTGTAGGCGACGTTCAGCTCCCCGCCGACGAACCACTTGGCGAAGGGCGCGTTCCACTCAAGGGTGTTGTCCCAGCGCTTGGACCAGGTCAGCCGGTCGGCCTGCTTGTCCCAGAACGCCAGACGGTCACGCGCGGCCTCCTCGTAAGCCTCTGCGGTCACGTTCGCGGACGCGGCCAGCTCGGCAGGAGGGGCGAACCGCCGGGTCTCGTTCAGCAGGTTTGACAGCGTCTCCTGGGTCTCACGCGACTCGGAACCAGGGGTCTCCGGGGCCACTGCACACTCCTTATACGTACTGCTCGTCTACTGTTCGTGTTCCACTTCACCAGGCCAGAGGTGCCCGCCACAAGAGGTCTAGACTGGTCTGTACCAATCGGTGATAGCGGTCCGTACGGTTCACAGGCGCCTTAACACCGGATAACAACCGCAGCGGAAACGTTGCTCTTTTGTCATCGTAAGAATGTAGATGACGCTATTCGGCAGCCTTTAGCGGGGGGCCGTACTGAGCGCCTCCCGCCCCCGGAGGTCCCGTACTTACGGGCTGTCCGTAAGGACGGGGCGTGTCCGCCTCCCGGCACCCGGCCGCTATGGTCGGGGAGCGTGAGCGACCCATTGGCTGTCATCGCGGAGATGCCGGGCGTACCCGAGGCCGTCGCCGAGGCGCGCAAGGCCGTCGACCGGCTCTACGGCCACCGTGTGCTGCGGCGCAAGAGTCCCGAGGTCTCCGCCAGGTCGGCGCTGCGCGGCGCCCGCGCGTCCGCCGCCCTCGACGGCGCCGACGTCCCGCTGGAAGCCGTCCCCGAGACCGCCGACCCGGTCGTCCAGGGCGCGCTACGCGTCTCGGCCGAGCTGGGACGACTCGGCGCGACCTGGCGTACGGCACCCCGCCAGGTGCTGGCGAGGCTGCACACCCTCGCCGCGTCGGGACAGGGCGACGACCTGGGCCGCCCCCGGTCCTCCACGACGGCGCCCGACCCGCTCGGCCTGGGCGCCGCTCCCGGGCCCGAGGAGACAGTGGCCCGGGTGGACGGCCTGGTCGGCCTCCTGACCGGCCCGACCTCGGCACCCGCCCTGGTGCTGGCCGCCGTCGTCCACGCGGAGCTGGCGGTGCTGCGGCCGTTCGGATCGGCCGACGGGGTGATCGCCAGGGCGGCGGAGCGTCTGACGCTGGTCGAGTACGGCCTCGACCCCAAGTCGCTGGCGGTCGTGGAGGTCGGTCACCTCGAACTCGGAGCCGCCTACCCGCGGGGCCTGCGGGCCTACCTGAGCGGGACGCCGGACGGGATGGCGACGTGGGTACGGCACTGCGCGGACGCGGTCGTCCTCGGGGTGCGTGAGGCCACGGCGATCTGTGAGGCCATGCAGCGCGGCTGAGGTGTCCTGCGGCCTTTCGCCGACGCGCCTTTCGGACACAGCAGACGGCGCCCCTGGTCATGGGGCGCCGTCGCTAACACGACGCCACCGGGTTACCAAGCGTGCACCTGTCTATCGTCGGAACGGGTCGAGACCCGTACTCGACGTGCCTCCCGCGGCTCGGCGGCACGTGGGTACCCGGCGGTTCGTGCTCGGACAACTCGGACAAGTGGTCCGTGCACCCTTTGTATGACGGATTCGGGCTGTTGGGAACCCCTTGGGGCGGGTCCTTTACCGAACATGGGACATTTATGGACAAATCGCCCATGTAGGGCGCCTGGTGTGCTGGGCGATCTTCGCGACCCCTGGCGGCCGGTCACGCTGTGTGATCGAAAACGGGCCTATTAGGGACGCGCCCGATTGGCCGCTATGCCTATGCGAGATCGTTACATTGAAAAAAACTAGCGGAAACTGCAGATTGCTCCTCGACGAAACTCAACTTGATCGGGCAGCATGAGGTGGTATCTCCACAAAGTGGAGAGACCACGCACGCTTGGGCATGCAATGTCCTTGCCATGCCCTGGTCAACCGTTGAGGCTTTCTTCTGAAACGGGACCGGCTCTACCCCCCCAGAGCCGGACCGGTTGGCGGCCCCCGCTCTCCCCCCCCCCGGCGGGGGTCGCCACTTTTTCTCCCCACCCCGCGTACGGCGGTACGCGGAGGACGGCCGGGACGTTCCTTCGTGAGGCTCCGACCGGATCGACGAGGGCCGGGTCCCTGGGCTCTTCTCGTCTCGCGACCTGACCGCGCCCCGCCTTCCGGTCTGGTCGTGTCCTGCCTTCCGGCTGTGTCTCACCGCCTGCTCCTGTCCCGTCCTTGTTCCCTGCCGTGTCTCACCGTCTGGTCGCGCCCTGTCGGCCGGTTGTCCACAGGCGGGACCGTCCCTCCCCGGTTTTCCACAGAACGGCGTTCGGCGCCGTCGAGGGGAGGGCGTTTGGCGGAAAGTGGGCTTCCCGCATCCCAGGGAGGCACCATTGGACCGTCCGTTGGTCATCACCGAGGACCACGATCTGCTCGACGACCTTCTCCGGGTCGCCGCCGCGGCGGGCGCCGAGCTCGACGTCGCCCACGCGCCCACGCACGCCAGGCCGTACTGGAACCGGGCCCCGCTCGTCGTGGTCGGCGGTGACATGGCCGACACGCTGGCGGCGACCGGGCCACCGCCCAGAGACCGCGTTCTGCTGGTCACCCGCGCTCCCGGCGATCCCGACGCGTGGCGCAGGTGCGTCGCCGTCGGTGCCCAGACGGTCCTGGAACTGCCCTCGGCCGAGCGGCGGCTGGTCGAGGAGTTCGCCGACGCCGTCGAGCCGGTTTCCAGGGCGGGGCCCGTGGTCTGCGTGGCGGGCGGGCGCGGCGGAGCCGGGGCCAGCGTCCTGGCGGCCTCCCTGGCGCTGACCGCCTCCCGGCGGCGCCTGCGCACCCTGCTCGTCGACGCCGACCCACTCGGTGGCGGACTCGACCTGCTCCTCGGTCAGGAGGAGGCGAAGGGCGCCCGCTGGCCGGACCTGGTCGCCCGCGAGGGCAGGATCAACGCCGCAGCGCTCCAGGCCGCCCTTCCCACGTTCGCGGAGCTCACCCTGCTCTCCTTCGGCAGGGGAGAGGTCGAAACCATCCCCGCGGAGGCGATGCGCTCGGTCCTTGAGGCGGGAATGCGCGGTTTCGACCTGGTCGTGGTCGATCTGCCGCGCCACTGCGACCACGCCGCCGCGCAGGCGCTCGCCAGGGCGGCGGCGACCCTGCTGGTCGTCACCGCCGACGTGCGCGGTGTGCTGGCCGCGGCGCAGGCGCTGGCCCGGTTGCGTGAGCACACCACCGAGATACGGGCCGTCGTGCGGAGCGGCGTCCTGGACGACGACGTCGTCACCTCCTCCCTCCGCCTGCCGTGCGCCGGAGGCCTTCCCGACCAGCCCAGGCTCACCGCCGCCCTCAACCGGGGCGATCCACCTCCGCTCGGCGGGCGGACCCCACTGGGGCGTTTCTGCGCGTCGTTCCTGAACTCGCTGCCCGAGGCCGAACGATGATCCGGGAGGTCATGGTCTCACCCGAGGTGGTCGAGGCCGTCCGGATACGCCTGGCCCGCGCCGGGACCGAGCCGAGCGCCGCCCACGTCGCGGCCGCCCTCAGGGCCGAGCGCGCGGTGCTCGGCGACGCGGAGATCCTGGCGGTGACCCGTGCCCTGTGCGCCGACCTGATCGGCGCCGGGCCCCTCGAACCGCTGCTGGCCGAGCCCGACGTGACCGACGTGCTGGTGAACGGCCCGGAGGAGGTGTGGGTCGACGACGGCAGGGGCCTGCGCCGTACATCCGTCGTCTTCCCCGACGAGGAGACGCTCCGGCGGCTCGCCCAGCGGCTGGCGGCGGCCGCGGGCAGGCGTCTCGACGACGCCTGCCCCTACGCCGACGCCCGTCTCGCCGGGGGCGTGCGGCTGCACGCGGTCCTGCCGCCCGTCGCCGCGGGAGGCACCTGCCTGTCCCTACGGCTTCCGCCACGCCGTACGTTCACCCTGCCCGACCTGGTCAGGGCGGGCACCGTCAGGGCCGAAGCCGTGCCCGTGCTCAGTGCCGTGGTCCGATCGAGACTCGCCTTCCTCGTCACGGGTGGGACGGGCACGGGAAAGACCACGCTGCTGTCGGCGTTGCTGTCCCTGGCCGATCCGGGAGACCGGCTGATGCTGGTCGAGGACTCGGCCGAGCTGCGTCCCCTCCACCCGCACGTCGTGCGGCTGGAGAGCCGCCCCGCCAACCTCGAAGGGGCCGGTGGCGTGTGCCTGCGCGATCTCGTGCGTCAGGCCCTGCGCATGCGTCCCGACCGTCTGGTCGTCGGCGAGGTCCGCGGTGCCGAGGTGGTCGACCTCCTCAGCGCCCTCAACACCGGCCACGAAGGCGGATGCGGCACACTGCACGCCAACACGGCGGCCGACGTCCCGCCCCGCCTCGAAGCCCTGGCCTGTGCCGCCGGCCTCAGCAGGGAGGCCGTCCACAGTCAGCTCGCCGCCGCGCTGGACGTCGTCGTCCACCTCGTCCGAGACCACACCGACGGGCGCCGCCGGGTGGCCGAGATATGCGTGATGGTCCGGCGTCCCTCCGGGCTGGTCGAGGTCGAGCCCGCCCTCACCTTCTCTTCCGACGGCCGGACGACCACGGGGCCGGGGCTGCCCGTCCTCACGGCCCGTGCTCCCGGTGTGCCCCACTCGCCCGTCCTGGCTCTGACGCGGGGAGAGACCCGGCCGCCGGAGGCGGGCCGCCGGTCGCGCGAAGAGCCTCCCGAGGCCGTGGGCGGCCGAGCCGGTCCTCCATCCGCCGTAGGGATCGGTGGAAGAGCCCGTGCGCATGGGGTGCCGCCATGACGGTGGTGGCCGTGCTGCTGGCCGCTCTGTCGGGGTGGCTGTGGACCGGCGCAGATCAGGCGACCGCCCGCCTGCTCCGGGCGGGGAGCGATCGGCGTCGTCCGGCCGGGCGTTCGCGCCGACCGGGTTCGCCGCTCGGTCTTCTCTTGGGCTCTCTGCCGTCGAGACGCGCGAGGGCCTGGCGGATCGCGTCGATCGAACTGTGTCGTGGCCTCGCCGCCGAACTGGCGGCGGGGCGGACCGCCGGAGAGGCGCTGGCCCGCGCCGTGTCGGCCACCGATCTTCCCGATCCCGCGGTGGCGCGTCCTCTGGCCTCGGTCGCGAGAGACGGCGGCGACGTTCCCTCCACCCTGCTGGCCGTCGCTCCCGAACAGGGCGGAGAGGCATTCCACGACCTGGCGGCCTGCTGGCGGGTGAGCACGACGACCGGGGCGGCCCTGTCCGTCCTGGTCGACCGCGTGGCCGCCTCGCTCGGGGAGGCACGGTCCCACCGTCAGGATCTCGCCGCCCAACTCGCCGGTGCCCGGGCCACCGCCCGCCTGCTGGCCTTCCTGCCCGCGCTCGGGTTGCTGATGGCGACCGGGCTCGGCATGGATCCTCTGGGCTTCCTGTTCGGAGGTCCCGCCGGTGCGGGGTGCCTCCTGGCCGGTCTGGCCCTCGACGGTTGCGGCCTGTGGTGGACGAACCGCCTCGTCGCCCGTGCCCAGCGTTTCTGATCCCGAGGCTGTCGCAGGGCCTCGGCCTCGGTGCCGGTTCGTCGCCTGTGTCCGGCGTTCCTGATCCCTGCCGCGTTTTGGAGGTGTCCTTTGTTCCCTGTCTCTTCCGCCTTCGCCGGACGACCACGGCGGCCGGGGTGATCCTTGTGCTGGCCGTCGTCCTCGCCGGGACCGCCGGATGGCTGTGGACGTCGCCCGAGGGTCCCGCGGATCGGGTCCACCGGGCCCTGCGAGCCCCTTCGAGTCCGTCCTCTCCGCCGCCTTTCTCTTCACGGCCCGCCGTACGGGGCTCACCCGTCACGGAGCGGGTCTGGACACCGTCCTCGGCCCCCGCCTCAGGAGGACGGCGACGGCCGGAGCGTAGAGAGGTGGTGCTCTGCGCGATCGTCGGCCTGACGGCGTTCCTCGCGCTCGGGGGCGCCACCGGGCTCGTCGCCGGCGTGACCGGTTCCGCGATCGCGCTGGAGGCCGCGCGAAGGCGGCAGCCGTCCTGGCTCCGTCAGGAGCGCGACCGCGTGATGACCGACCTGCCCCTCGCGGTCGACCTCATGGTCGCCTGCCTGCGCGCCGGACAGCCGATCGCCGGTGCCGTCGACATGACGGCCGGAGCGCTCGGTGGGCCGCTCGGTGACCGGTTGGCGTGGGTGGGCGGGCAACTGAGGCTGGGAGCCGCTCCTGAGGAGGCCTGGCGGGCGCTGTCGGCCGAGGGACCGCTGGCCGCGCTGGCGCGGACGATGAGCCGCGCCACGCTCAGCGGCGCGCCCGTGGCCGACGTTCTCACCAGGCTGGCCGACGACGCCCGCGAGGAGGCCCGTTCCGCCGCCTCGGCCGCTGCCAGGAGGGTCGGTGTTCAGGTCGTCGCCCCGCTGGGGCTCTGCTTCCTGCCCGCCTTCGTCTGCCTGGGCATCGTTCCCGTCGTGGCGGGCCTCGCCGGTGACGTGCTGTTTCCCTGAATCCCCCGATGTTTTCCACAGGGCGCGCTCGCGTCCCCGAGTTATCCACAGAACGCTGTTCGCGGCCCCGGAGCCCGGTCCTCATCGAGAAAGCTGACCTTGACCGGCGCCGGGTGCCCGCCCGGCGACAACCCCGACGACCCTCCCAGGAGGAAACGATGTCCCCGATGGTGTCCCCACCGTCCACCGGCTGTGGCCGCCCCAGGCTGAGGCGGTGGCTTCACGACCGTTGGGCCCGGCTGACCATGCTCACCGGCCGCGACAGAGGCATGTCCACCGCCGAGTACGCCGTCGGCACGATCGCCGCCTGCGCCTTCGCGATGCTCCTTTTCAAGGTGGTGACCAGCCCCGAGGTCCGGCAGATGATCAGCAATCTGATCAAGCGAGCGCTCAACGTGGCCGGATGACCCCCGTGAGATCCGCTGCGTCCCTCCGCCGATCGAGGGGGTCGGTGACCGCGGAGACCGCGGTCGCGCTTCCCGCCCTGGTCATTGTCCTGGCGGTCGCGCTGTGGGCGGTGACGACGGTGGGGGCGCGGCTTGAGTGCGTGGACGCGGCTCGGGCGGGTGCCAGGGCCGCGTCGCGAGGCGAGCCCCTGGAGCGGGTGCGAAGCGTCGTCCTGGCCGCGGCTCCGGCGGGGGCGCGGGTGACGGTGACCCGAGGAGCGGAGACCACCCGGGTGGAGGTGTCCGTGAACGTCGTTCCCGGCTGGGGCGCGTCGCTGCCCGGCGTCACCGTTCACGCGACCGCCGTCTCCATCACCGAGCCGGGTGTGGAACAGCCAGGTGGAACGCCGGAGTGAGGGGGCCGAGCCCCGCGAGGCGAAGCCGGGGCAGGTCGCACGGACGAGACGGCCACACGGTGAAGAAATCGTGGAAGAAGGCGACCAAGCCACGGAGGAAGCACGAAGGAAGGACGGGGGACAGGCATGAGACGACGTGGGCCAGACGGGCGACAGACGAGAAAAGCGACAAGAAACGCTGAAACAGCAGCGAGCCTGACAGGCGGCTCGATAGGCACAACAAGCAGAACAGCAGGAAGATGGCGGGGAGCTGACCGGGGAGGGGCGACGATCTGGATGGCCGGGTTCATGACGTTGGTCCTCATGGCGATGGCCGTGATCATGCTCGCCGGAACGGTCAGGGTCGCCCGGCACCGCGCCATGAGCGCCGCGGATCTGAGTGCCCTCGCCGCCGCACGCCTGGCCTTCGCCGATCCACGACGCGCGTGCGCCCAGGCGGCCTCACTGGCCGAGGGCAACGGGGTGCGGCTCACCCGGTGCTCTGTCAACGGTCACGGGGTCGCCGACGTCCAGGTGACAGTACGGCTCCGCCTGCCCACGTTGGGCCCCCAAACGGTCACAGCCGTCGCCCGTGCCGGACCCGTCCAGCTCACCGTCCCCACAGGAGAGGCCGACGAAGCGGTGAGAGGCCCACCCCCGGAAAGACCCTCCCCTTCGCGAAGATCGGCTGCGCCCGTTCCGGCGATGGATTCCGGGTCCTGACCGACCAGGTGGCTGCACGCGCCGGCCAGGTGCCGCGGTCGTCGGCTACGTGCCGGTGGCGGAGATCCCAGGGGGGTGGTCACCGTCGGCCGACGACGTGAATTTCCCGGTGACCTGCCAAGACGTGCCCGCTCTTCACGCTAGGGTCTGTTCCTTGGATCTTCGCCGTGGTGAGGACCGGCCGGTCGTGCGTGTCGCGAGGGAAGGAGTCCGTAACGGTGCTGTGGGCGGTAAGGGCCTTCCCGGCGTTCACGGCAGGCGCGGAACCGGCGGAACGTCACCGTGGGTGAACCGGCATGGCGGTCGGCGTCTGGCCGACCACGATGGGCGCGAAGATCCGTGAAGCGAACCTGGGGTGACCCAGGGTGACCGCGGTGAACAGCCGGTCAGTAAGGAGAAGACCCATGTGGTGTCGAATGATTGCGAATGCCATGGCGGTTTGATCCTGATGTGTGACGCCGGATGCCCTGGCCAGACGGGCAGGGCATCGGTTACACCAAAAAACAGCGGAACCTCCCCTCCGGCCCCTCCTCTCCGATTCACCCGGCAGAAGGCGAAACGACTGCGCGGATCGCCTGTCTCCTCTCGGGAGCTGTCGCTGAACACCAACCTCATATCGCGGCCGGAGTGAAGAGCTGCCGACAGGGCGCTCCCCACACCACGGTTCGCCACGACGACTGACCCGAACCGGGGAGAGAACACCATGCATGATCAGCCGTGGACCGCTGTGCCCCGTCTGGTGGCCTTCGATCTGGAGGGGACCGGTGGCCAGGACAGGGAGCGGGAAGCGGTCCTGGAAGTGGCCGTCGTCCCGCTGGACGACGGGTGCCCTGACCTTTCGGGCGCCTACCACTCCGTGGTGAACCCCGGCCGCTACATCCCGCCCCACCGGTGGATCTCGCCCGGACTGACCAACGACCTGCTCGGGCTCGCCCCACCGCTGGAGCACATCCGCCCGGAGCTGGTGACCCGTTTGGGCGGTGCCGTCGTCGTCGGCCACAACGTACGTGTCGACGCGCGGCTGTTGGAGTTGTGCTGCCCCGGCATCCGCCTGGCCGGATTGATCGACACGCTCAAGCTCGCCCGGTTTGTCCACCCCCACAACCGGCGGCTGGGGCTGACGGCGCTGTTGGATCACTATGGGCTCACCGAGGAGGTGAACGGGCTGACCGGCAGTGTGCCGCACCGGGCGCTGTGGGACGCGGTGGGAGCCGCCCTGTTGCTGGGAAGTCTGCTGCGAGACATCCCGGGAGGCGTCGACTACACCTTCGCCCAACTGAACACGGCGGCAGGTTTGCCCGACGCGACCGGTGCCGAGGAGAGCAGGTCGCATGAGGACGACCGGTCACAGTTGTTCTAGGGAGCGTTCTTGTTCCGGGGAGCGTCCCGACACGCTCTGGCGATGGTCCCATGAGGTATCGACGGGTGACCTGCCTCGGGCGTCGGCCTCCTGGCCGTTCTCGACCCGGCACGCATGGACCGTCGGCCGTACGGCCCGTGGCGGCCTTCTCCGGCGGGCGGAGAACCTCACGCGGCGCGGGAACGGGAGAGGCGAAACTTCCCGGGAAGTAATTCACATAAAAACGGTTATGTCGGAAGTTTGATTTTATGAAGGGGGTTTTTGTCAGGAACGCATTGACCTTCTCGCCTCGGCCTTCCCGAACTTCCCCTGCCCTCCACCGGGACTCGCGGGGGATCTCCATCTCGCCGGGCTTAGCGGGACTTCGTCAGGCTTCGCGGAGCTTCATGAGGCTTTGCAGAGCTTCATCAGGCCTTGCGGGGTTCAGGTCTCACCCCCACCTCAGCGGGTGCTCCTCGTCGATCATCGTGTACACCCCGGAACCGTCTGCCGGGCCGGAACGAGGGCCAGAACGACGCCCAGAACGACGGACGGAAAGCCCTCGGAGAAGACAGGAGGACACCAGATGACGAGAGCGCCGGTAGCGGAGGTTCGCGAAGCAGTAGGGAAGCGCCGGTTGGATGATTGGCCACCATGGAGATGGAACGTGTTCCCCGGAGTACGCGAAGTCGGCTCTCCGTAGTTCCATTGCCCGAAGAAAAATCCCGCACCCCATGAGCCGTTCTCTCACGTGGTTGAGCCCTCATGTCGATTCCTGACATCAGGCCCCCGTACCAGACCCCGTTACCGATCCCCATGCCGAGATCTCGTACGCGATTTCATGTGGAGCGACAGTGGAGGGATATACGGAACAGGCCTTCCGGCAGGCCCTCGGTTGACGGCCGGGAAACGGAATCAGGAGCCGACCGAGAGCAGAACGGCGAGCATGCGCAGAGCTCCCGCCTTGTCGAGAGGGTCGTTGCCGTTGCCGCACTTGGGAGACTGGATGCACGACGGGCAGCCCCGCTCGCACTCGCACGCCAGGATGGCCTCCCGAGTGGCCGTGAGCCAGTCGACGGCACGGGCGTAGCCACGTTCGGCGAAGCCCGCGCCCCCCTCGTGGCCGTCGTAGACGAAGACGGTGAGCAGGCCGGTGTCGGGGTGCAGTTCGGTCGAGACGCCGCCGATGTCCCAGCGGTCACAGGTCGCGAAGAGCGGCAGCAGGCCGATGGAGGCGTGTTCGGCCGCGTGCGCCGCCCCACCCAGGTCCAGGCCCTCCTGGGCCAGGGAGGCGGTCGCGGAGGCGGGCAGGGTCCACCAGACGGCCCGGGTGCGCAGGGTGCGCGCGGGAAGCTCAAGAGGTTCGTCGCCGAGCAGTTCGCCGCTCTGGGCGCGGCGTTTGACGTAGGAGACGACCTGGCGGGTCACCTCGACCGAGCCGAAGTGGAGTTCCCCCGGGCCGAGCGGGTGGGAGCGGAGCGACTCCAGGACGGAGATGTCGGTGACGTCCCTGGCGAAGGTCGTGTAGTCGGGGCTGCCCTCCTCCACGAGGGCGACCCCGGCGTCGAGGTCCAGCTCCTCCACCAGGAATGTCTCCCCCTGGTGGACGTAGACCGCGCCGGTGTGCACGGAGGTGTGCGCGGAGGCCTCGTCGACGGTGCCGAGCAGCCGCCCCGTCGACGCCTCGACGACCTGTACGGGGGGCCCGCCCGACCCCCTGATGTCGGCGAGGTCGGTCGCCCGTTCCCTTCTGGTCCAGAACCAGCCCGTCGGCCGCTCCCTGAGCAGGCCGTCCGTGACGAGGTCGGCCAGCACCTCCTTCGTGCCCTCCCCGAAGATCTCCAGGTCGTCCTGGGCCAGCGGGATCTCGGCGGCGGCGGCGCACAGGTGGGGCCCGAGCACGTAGGGGTTGCCGGGGTCGAGCACGATCGCCTCGACCGGGCGGCCGAAGAGGGCCTCGGGGTGGTGGACGAGATAGGTGTCCAGCGGGTCGTCCCTGGCGATCAGCACGGCCAGCGCGTCCCGCCCGGCACGGCCCGCCCGGCCGGCCTGCTGCCACAGCGAGGCCCTCGTCCCGGGCCAGCCCGCGATGAGCACGGCGTCCAGTCCGGACACGTCGACGCCGAGTTCCAGCGCGTTGGTCGTCGCGAGCCCGGCGAGCGTTCCCGAACGGAACGCCTTCTCCAGCGAGCGACGGTCGTCGGCGAGATATCCGGCCCGGTAGGCGGCCACCCTGTCGGGCAGGTCCTCCGGTGCCCCGGTGCCGAACACGAGATCCTGGAGCCTGGCCCTGGCGGTCAGGGCGACCGACTCCGCGGCCCTGCGCGAGCGGACGAAGGCGAGTGTGCGAACCTCGGCGGCGACCAGGTCCGCCAGGAGGTCGGCGCTCTCCAACGTGGCCGGGCGCCGCAGCGGGGCGCCCCTCTCGCCCCGCAGGTCGGTCAGGGGCGGCTCCCAGAGGGCGAAGGTGGTCGCGCCCCGGGGAGAGGCGTCCACGGTCACCTCGGCCGTCTGGAGGCCCGTCAGGCGCTCGGCGAAGGCTCCGGGCTCACTGGCGGTCGCGGAGGAGAGCAGGAACACGGGCCGGGCGCCGTGGCGCGCGCAGACCCGGCGCAGGCGCCGCAGGATCTGCGCGACGTGCGAGCCGAACACACCCCGGTAGCCGTGGCACTCGTCGATCACGACCATCCTCAGCCGCCGCCAGAAGGCCGCCCACTGGGCGTGGCGGGGCAGCAGCGAGCGGTGGAGCATGTCGGGGTTGGTCAGGACGTAGTTGGCGTGCTTGCGGACCCACAGCCGTTCCTCGTAGGGGGTGTCGCCGTCGTAGGTGGCCGCGCGCAGCTCGGGGAGGTCCAGCTCGTTCAACGCACGAAGCTGGTCGGCGGCCAGTGCCTTCGTCGGCGTCAGATACAGGACCGTGCCCCCGTCCAGTACGGAGGACAGGGCGGGGACGAGATAGGCCAGGGACTTGCCCGACGCGGTGCCGGTGGCGATGATCACGTTTTGGCCGCGACGTACCAGCTCGGCGGCCTCGACCTGATGCGGCCACAGGCCCGGTATCCCACGGTTCGCCCAGCGCGTAACCAGTCGTTCCTCAACCCAGTCCGGCCAGCCGACCTGGCCGCTCTGACGTGCGGGAACGTGTTCGACGTGGGTCACGCGATCGTGACGTGCGGGAACACGGAGCAGGGCGTCGAGCGCGGAACCCGCTCCGAGGGAGGAGGATGAGGTCGGAGTCACTGGTTTCCAGTCTGGCATCTGTGGGCAGAGTCGCCGGGAATCGTGATTTCGTATAGACACTGAGCGTACGCATGGTTGAATGCCGCGCGTCGGGGCTTGTCGTCTGGGGGCCACCCGGTCCCGGGAGTCACGCCTGAATCGGTACTTTCGCAGGCAAGGCGCTGGAGGATCTGTGGATCTGAAGTTGGACCACCATTCCGAGGACCGTCTCACCATCGTTGAGGTCGAGGGTGAGATCGATGTCTACACCGCGCCCAGATTGCGTGAGCTCCTGATCGACCTGGTCAACAAGGGAAACTTCCACCTTCTCGTGAACATGGAGAAGGTCGACTTCCTCGACTCGACGGGCCTTGGTGTCCTGGTCGGCGGGCTCAAGCGCGTTCGGGCGCACGACGGCTCACTGGAGTTGGTCTGCACCCAGGAGCGCATCCTGAAGATCTTCCGGATCACCGGACTGACCAAGGTCTTCGGGATCTACGCCTCGGTTGAGGAGGCCAAGGAAGCTCACGGCTCAGACAAGTAATCATGGCTACCGTCGAGCTGACGTTCAGCGCCCTTCCGGCCCATGTGCGTACGGCACGCCTGGTCGCCACGGCGATCGCCAGGCGCACCGGGGTGGAGGAGTCGCTGCTGGACGAGGTACGGCTCGCAGTCGGTGAGGCGTGTTCCCGGGCTGTCGAGGCACATCGTCTCCATTGTCCGGGAGAGCCGATCCGCATCGAGCTACGTGATGATCTCGGGCGGTTCGAGGTCACCGTCACGGATGCGGCCCCGAGCGACGAGCTGGAGCAGGAGCAGGTCTCGTTAGGTTTCGAGGACCCGCTCGTGCAACTTCCCGACACCCTGATGTCCGGTTTCGGCATCGCGGTCATCGTGGGGCTGGCCGACGACGTCCAGGTCTATCCGAGCCAGAAGGGCATGTGCATCCGCATGAGCTGGCCCGCCACGGCCAACGGCCTGTCCGCGGTCTGACCGTCCGCACCCCCCACGACCCGCTCCCGGTCCGGACATGATCCGGACACGGGACCGGCGAGCGGCTCCCCAGCGTGATCTGACAGCGTGAACACCCCGGCAGCCGGGCGCGTCCTCCAGGGCGCGTCCGGCTGTCTGTTTGGGGGGGTCGAAGCGGGGCAAACATAACTTTGATACGTGCAGACCGAAACAGGCGTGAAGGCTGGCGAAGAACCTCCTGCCCCGATTTGAGTCTCCTGTTAACCATGGGAGTCGGGAAGGATTACTGACCCTGTCATCAAATGGCCACGCGCGGAGGCTTCATATCGGCGTCCTCGCTGCGTAGACTCCCGGCACCGGCCAAGGTTTGTCCTTCGGAAACGGCTCGTAGGAGGGCTGAGTTCCGTGGGAGGTCTGCGGACGCAACCGGAAGCGGCATTGCCAACCACCCCGGATGCGCGCCGCTCCCACTGCCGATCATCTATCGCGGCGCAGTCCGGGCAGGACGTGTTCCCGTCTTGCCAAGGAGAGTCGGATGCCTGTGCTCGATCTCGCCGCTGCTGCAGAGCCAGCGGTTTCCCTGAGCGGTTCTCACTTCAACATCGTGATCGCTGTGGCCGTCGTGGCCCTGATAGCACTCGCCGTGGCGGCCGTGCTGGTCCGGGAGGTGCTCGCTGCCAGCCAAGGCACCGAGCGCATGCGGAACATCGCGCGCGCCGTACAGGAAGGGGCTTCCGCGTATTTGACGCGGCAGTTCAGGACCCTGGCGTTGTTCGTGGTCCTCATTCCCTTCCTGCTCTACCTGCTTCCCGCGGACTCGACCGGAGTGGCCGTCGGCCGTTCCGTTTTCTTCGTGGTCGGCGCGGTCTTCTCCGCGCTGACCGGCTTCGTCGGCATGTGGCTCGCGGTCCGGGGGAACGTCCGGGTCGCCGCGGCCGCCCGTGAGTCCGGCGAGAAGGTCGCCATGCGGATCGCCTTCCGCACCGGCGGCGTGGCCGGCATGATCACCGTCGGCCTCGGCCTGCTCGGCGCCGCCATCGTCGTGATCGTCTACGGCGGCGAGGCCCCGGCGGTTCTTGAGGGCTTCGGCTTCGGCGCCGCGCTGCTGGCCATGTTCATGAGGGTCGGCGGCGGCATCTTCACCAAGGCGGCCGACGTCGGCGCCGACCTGGTCGGCAAGGTCGAGCAGGGCATCCCGGAGGACGACCCGCGCAACGCCGCGACCATCGCCGACAACGTGGGCGACAACGTCGGTGACTGCGCGGGCATGGCGGCCGACCTGTTCGAGTCGTACGCGGTCATGCTGGTGGCCAGCCTCATCCTCGGCAAGGTGGCCTTCGGCACGGAGGGCCTGGTCTTCCCGCTGGTCGTGCCCATGATCGGTGTGCTCACCGCCATCATCGGCATCTTCACCACCGCCCCCCGCAAGGGTGACCGCAACGGGATGGCGGCGATCAACCGGGGCTTCTTCATCTCCGCGGCCATCTCCGCCGTCCTGGTCGCCGTCGCGGCCTACCTGTACCTGCCCAGCAGCTTCTCCGCGCTGAGCGGGGTCGACCCGCAGATCGCCGCGATCACCACCGACCCCCGTCTGATCGCCATCGGCGCGGTGCTCATCGGTCTGGTGCTGGCCAGCGCCATCCAGATCCTCACCGGCTACTTCACCGAGACCAACCGGCGTCCGGTCAAGGACATCGGGGAGAGCGCCCGCACCGGTCCCGCGACCGTCATCCTGTCCGGCATCAGCGTCGGCCTTGAGTCGGCGGTCTACTCGGCGCTGGTCATCGGCGCCGCCGTCTACGGGGCGTTCCTGCTCGGCTTCGGCAACGTCACCGTCGCCCTGTTCGCCGTCGCGCTCGCCGGAACCGGCCTGCTGACCACGGTCGGCGTGATCGTGTCGATGGACACCTTCGGCCCGGTCTCCGACAACGCCCAGGGCATCGCCGAGATGTCCGGCGACGTCGAGGGGGAGGGCGCCAGGGTGCTCACCTCGCTCGACGCGGTCGGCAACACCACCAAGGCCATCACCAAGGGCATCGCGATCGCGACCGCCGTACTCGCCGCGACGGCCCTGTTCGGCGCGTTCAGGACAGCGGTCGAGACCCAGCTCAGCTCGGCGAGTCAGGCGGTGAAGGACGCGCTCGGCTCGTTCAGCGTGTTCAACCTGAGTGTCGACTCGCCGAACGTGCTCGTCGGCCTGGTCGTCGGCGCGGCGGTGGTGTTCATGTTCTCCGGTCTGGCGATCATGGCGGTCGGCAGGGCCGCCGGACGGGTGGTCTTCGAGGTCCGCGAGCAGTTCCGCACCAAGCCGGGCATCATGGCGGGCACCGAGCTGCCCGACTACGGCAGGGTCGTGGACATCTGCACCCGTGACTCGCTGCGGGAGCTGGCCACGCCGGGTCTGCTGGCCGTACTCACCCCGATCGCCGTCGGTTTCGCCCTCGGCTACCCCTCGCTGGGCGCCTTCCTCGCCGGTGCCATCGCCTGTGGCACGCTGATGGCGGTGTTCCTGGCCAACTCGGGCGGCGCCTGGGACAACGCGAAGAAGCTGGTCGAGGACGGTCACTACGGAGGCAAGGGCTCCTCCGCCCACGAGGCGACCGTCATCGGCGACACCGTCGGAGACCCGTTCAAGGACACCGCGGGACCGGCGATCAACCCGCTGCTCAAGGTGATGAACCTGGTGGCGCTGCTGATCGCCCCGGCCGTGGTGATCTACGCCGACAACGTCGCGCTGCGGACCGGGATCGCCCTGGTCGCGGTGGCCATCGTCGTCGGCGCCGTCGTGGTCTCCAAGCGCCGGTCGGCGAGCATCTCCCCGACCGAGGACAACCACGTGGACCGTACGCGGGAGCCGGTCACCAGCTGACGGGCGAACCGGTGTGAAGGGGTGCACGGTCCTCGTGCACCCCTTTTCCCGTACATGAGCCCATCGGTGTGTGCGGGACCCCACGGTGGAAGACTGATCCGTATGGAACAGCAGCCCTCCGGAGGAGGCAGAGCGCTCGTGTTCATCCTGTTGGCGATGGTCGTGGTCTTCGCGGCGATCGCGGGCACGGCGATGTGGGCGTCGAGATGAGCGCCGGGACGAACGGGGCGAACGGGGCACGGACGCTGGTCGTCCTCAGGCACGCGAAGGCGGCGCACATCCCCGGGCTGGCCGACAGGGAGCGGCCTCTCACCGAGCGCGGGCGCCGCGACGCGGACCGGGTGGCGCGGGTGCTCGCCGACCTGGGTGTCCAGCCCGACCTGGTGCTCTGCTCGCCGTCCGTGCGTACCAGGCAGACCGCCGAGCTGGCGCTGCCGGGCACGGACGTCGTCTACGAGTCCGAGATCTACGAGGCCTACGCCGACGAGCTGCTCGCCCTCCTGAGGCGTGGCGACCCCGAGGTCCGCACGCTGGTCCTGGTCGGTCACAACCCCGGTGTCCACGAGCTGGTCCAGCTGCTCACCACAAGAGACGACGAGGGCTTCCCGCCCGGCGCGTTCGCGGTCATCGAGACCGACGACGAGTGGTCCGGCCTCGACGCCGGGCGTGCCGTCGCGCGCTGGAGCCCCAAGGAGCAGTAGGGGAACACGGGGTGGCATGCGCAGGATCGCCGGGGCGCTACGCGGTGACTTCGCGGTCGCCGCGCGTCCCGCGTGGGGGTACGGCCTGCTGTGCGCCGTGGCCATCTGCCTGCCGCTGGTCGCCGGGGTTCTGACCGGCCACGTCCGCGAGGGCGCGACGGCTGCCCTGGGCGGTTATCTCACCGTCTTCGGCGACGCCCCCGGCCTGCCGTACGGGGAGAGGGCGCGCAAGCTGTTGCGGACCGCGTTCATGGCCACGCTCGGGGTGGGACTCGGGCAGCTGATCCAGCCGTGGCCGTGGCTCGCGGCCGTCGTGATCGGCCTGGTCGCCGCGGCGGGGGCGGTCTGGCCGGTGATCAGCGTCCCGGCCGTGCTGGCGGTGGCCCTGACCTACTTCGCGCCCTCCGGGGCCGGTCTGCCTGCCCGTATGGCGATCACCGCGGCGGGCGGTCTGCTGATCACGGCGCTGGTCCTGGTGCTGTGGCCGGTGCGCCGTCTCCAACCGCTCCGCACGGCCTTCGAGGAGGCCGGTACGGCGCTGGCCGACCTTCTGGTCGCGGCGGGACGCGCCCCCCTGTCCGACGAGAGCTGGGAGTCGCTGCGGCGGCGGGCCGTCACGACCCACGACGCCGCGGCCAGGGCCTTCTCCCTCTACCGGGTGTCGCAGGAGGACGACCGGGCCCTCGAACGGCTGCTGACGACCCTGGACCGGATCTTCCGCGAGACCATCGCGCTGCGGGTGCTGCGGGCGGCCGCCGTACAGGAGGATCCGGACGGCCGGTGGGCCGAGGAGCTGGACGAGACGACCGAGGCGCTGGCCCACGCGCTGCGGGAGGCGGTCACCCTCGGTGGCCAGGCCGCGGCCCCGGAGGCCATGGACGCGGTCGGGCGCTTCGCCGACCTGAACGAGGAGGTCCGCAGGGCCGCCCACGCCAGGAGGACACCGCTGCCCGCGGCCGTGCTGCTCGGGCAGATCCGCCGCTGCCTTGACCGCGTCGGTACGGCGGTGCGGTCGATCTCCCAGCAGGCGGAGGAGGCGGTCGAGGTCGGCCCGCGCCTGCCCAGGTTCACCCGGCCCCGCCTGCCCGTCCTGTCGACCGGTCACCACCCCGTACGGCTCGGCCTGGCGGTGACCCTGGCGATGGCGTTGATGCTGCTGGCCCACGAGCACTACGCCAAGTGGTTCGTGGTGACCGTGCTGGTCAGCCTCCGTCCCGCCTACCGGGACACGGTCGACCGGGTGACGCTGCGGGTGGTCGGCACCGCGGTCGGGGCGGCCGGGGCGGCCGTCGTGCTCGCGGTCGCGCCGGGCCACACGTACCTGATCGTGTTCATCGGGGTGTGCGCCCTGCTGGGGTTCGCGTTCAGGGGGGTCAGCTACGGCTACTGGACGATGTTCGCCACACCCCTGTCGCTGATGCTGTCGGACTTCACGCTGCCGCTGGACTGGGGAGCGGCGGCGGCCAGGGTGACGCTCACGGTCGCGGGCGGGGCGCTGGCACTGGTCGTCGCGCGGCTGCTGTGGCCGAGGGGGCACCGGGCCAGCCTGACCGGCAGGATCGTGGACACCCTCGAACGGCACGCGACGCTGGTGCGCTCGCTGGTCGACCGGGACCCGAAGGCGGTTCTGGAGCGGATCTCCGACGCCTCGGAGGCTGCCCGGCTGCTCGGCGACTCCCTCGACCGGCTGGACAAGGAGCCGGGCGGAAGCGCCCCGCAACGGCTCAGGGACGCCGTGACGGCCGCCAGACGGCTGCGGGACAACGCGCTGGCGCTGCTGGCCGTACCGGCGCCGGTCGAGGAGTCGGGGCCGACGGTCACCCTCCTGGACATGGTCGCCGACCGGCTTGAGGACGTCGCGGAGGCGGTCAGGACGGGTCGGCCGCTGACCAGGGCGGACGATCTCGACCGGGTGCTCGACGAGCTGGGCGCCCAGGTCGACCGGCTGACCGAGCGCCGTCTCGGCGAGGTGGACGAGGGGGCGGCGGACCGGATGACCGGTGTGCGGCGAGGCGTCATGCACGCCGTCGCCGCGCGGCCCGCCCTGAGGGGGCTCGGCGCCGAGGCGCTCGGACTGGCCTCGTTCACCGCCCCGCGCACCTGAACGGCCGGCTCAGGCGGTCACGACGCCGTCCTCGGCGTCGGCGGCCTCGACCTCGGCGCGGGGGATGCCCAGCAGGTAGAGGATCGCGTCGAGGTAGGGCACGTTGACCGCGGTGTCGGCGGCCTGGCGGACCACCGGCTTGGCGTTGAACGCGATGCCGAGTCCGGCGGCCGCGATCATGTCCAGGTCGTTGGCGCCGTCGCCGATGGCCACGGTCTGACTGATCGGGATGCCCGCCTCACGCGCGAAGCGTTCGAGAGCCCGCGCCTTGCCGGGACGGTCGACGATCTCGCCGACGACCCGGCCGGTCAGCACGCCGTCCACGACCTCAAGGGTGTTGGCCGCCGAGTAGTCGATGCCGAGGTCCTCGACGAGGGCGTCGGTGAGCTGGGTGAAGCCGCCGCTGACGATCGCGAAGCGGTAGTCGAGCCGCTTGAGCGTACGCACCAGCGTGCGGGCGCCGGGGGTCAGCACGAGCTCCTTGCGGACCTTCTCGAAGGTCTCCTCGCGCAGACCGGCCAGCAGGGCGACCCGGCGGCGCAGCGACTCGGCGAAGTCGAGCTCCCCGCGCATCGCCTCCTCGGTGACCCTGGCGACCTCCTCAAGGCAGCCCGCGTGCGCGGCCAGCAGCTCGATCACCTCGGCCTGGATGAGCGTGGAGTCGACGTCCATCACGATCAGCCGCTTGGCCCTGCGGTGCAGGCCGCTGCGCTGTACGGCCACGTCGACCTGCTGGGCGGCGGCCTCGACGGCCAGTTCGGCGCGGAGGGTGTCGGGGTCGGCCCCGGAGACGGCCAGCTCGAAGCAGGTCACCGGGTAGTTCGACAACCGCTCGATCCGGTCGATGTTGGCGCCCGCGGCCGCGATCCGGCCTGAGATGCCCGCCATCGCGGCCGGCTGCAGGGGTGAGCCGAGAACGGTCACGTGCAACCGTCCGCGCCTGCGCTTCTCCTGCAGGTCCGAGCCGGTGGACAGCTCGACCTCAAGGCCCAGGTCCCCGGCGGTCCGCTCGACGGCGGTCCACAGGGCACCGAGCGTTCCGCCGGTCCCGGTGGGGGTGTCGCCCGAGTAGGCGACGAGGACGCCGAGGGTGAGCCTGCCGCGGATGACGACCTGTTCGACGTCGGCGACGACTATGGGAAAGCCGGACAGGACGGAGAAGAGCCGCGAGGTTACCCCTGGGCGGTCCGGTCCGGACAACGTGATCAGAAGCGTGCGCTGGTTCATCGGTATCTACGCTACTTGGCCCCCAAAACGATCGTGAATGCGGTTCATCATCCGGACGCCTGACGTTCTCGGCGACCTCCCGTCACACGTCATCTGGCCCTGCCTTCATATGGTCATGACGACCATCCCCGCCCGGCAGCGGGCCACCCGTTACGCCGTCGGATACACCGTCGGGCTGGCCGAGACCGCCGCCGACATGCGGGAGGCGCAACGCCTGCGTCACCAGGTGTTCGCCGAGGAGATGGGCGCTCGGCTGGACACCCCCATAACCGGTCTCGACGTCGACCCCCTCGACGCCTACGGCGACCACCTCCTCGTACGGCACGGCGAGGGCGGCGAGGTCGTGGGGACCCACCGGCTGCTGTCCCCGCGCAGGGCCGACCGGCTGTACGCGGACTCGACCTTCGACCTGCGCCCGCTGGCCGGGGTCAGGCCGGACATGGTCGAGGCCGCCAGGGCCTGCGTGCGGCCCGACCACCGCTGCGGGGCCGTGATCGGGCTGATGTGGGCGGCCATCGCGCGTTACGTGGTAGCCGGGGGCCACCGGTGGGTCGCGGGGTGCTGCTCGGTCCCGGTCTCCGGGGTCACCGGGGTCGCCGAGGTCATGCGGAGGCTTCCGCTGTGCCCTCCCGAGTACCGCGTCACCCCGCGCCTGCCCTGGCGCGGCACCAGGAGGCGGGGCACGGGGACGGCGACGGTCCCCGCTCCGCTCAGGGGCTACGCGAGGCTGGGTGCCTGGGTCTGCGGGCCGCCCGCGCACAACCCCGACCTCGGCACCGCGGACTTCTTCGTGCTGCTGTCGATGGCGAACCTGAACCCGCGTTACCGGCGGCACTTCCTGGGAGCCCCGGCATGATCGTGTGGTCCCCCGAGGCGCCGTGCCGGTCGGGCACCTGCCTGACGCCCCAGGGCCCGAAGGTCGGTCCGCCACTGCGGGCGCTGCGCCTGGTCGCGGTCTCGCTGGTCGTCCTCACGGGCGCGCTGCTCGCCCTGCCGGTCAGGCTCCTCGGTACGGCGGGCCGCGCCCGGCTGGCGAGCGTGTGGTCCAGGCTCGCGCTGTGGGCCCTCGGCGTCCGGGTCGCGGCCAGGCCGGGCTTCGCCTTCCTCGCGGGTTCCGCGGCAGGGCCGCGCGCCCTGCCCGTCTCCGGGGTCGCGCCGCTGATCGTGTCCAACCACGTGTCGTGGCTCGACCCGCTCGTCATGATGGCCGTCGTGCCGTGCCGTGTGCTCGCCAGACGGGAGGTCCGTGGCTGGCCGCTGGTCGGGGAGATGGCCGTCGGCGCGGGGGCGGTGCTCATGGACGGGGAGAGGCCGTCCAGGCTGCCCGAGGCGGTCGCCGGGGTGGCCAGGGCACTGGGGGAGGGGGACCCGGTCGCGGCCTTCCCCGAGGGGACCAGGTGGTGCGGCAGGGAGATGGGGGTGTTCAGGCGCGCGGTGTTCCAGGCGGCACTGGACGCGGGGGCGCCGGTCAGGCCGGTCGCGATGAGGTATCTGGGACCCGGCGGGACCCCGGCCGTGGAGGCCGCCTACCTGGGCGACGACTCGCTCGCCGCCTCGGTCCTGCGGGTCGCCGGGCTGCGCGGGCTGACCGTCGAGGTGACGTTGCTGCCGCCGGTCCAGGCCCGCGACCGCAGGTCGCTGGCGTGGGCCGCGGAGTCGTCGATCGCCTCGGTGGTGATCGCGCCGACCGCTCACGGAGCCCGGGTGGCCGCCTGATCCTCCCCGGGAGGTTCGGCCGCCGGCGTGCCCAGGGGCGCGGACGGGCGCCGTGGTTCACGGACCCCGCCCTCACCGGGATCGTGGCGCGTCCACACGGTCACCGCGCCCCAGCGCTCGATCCGGCTGCCTGGCGGGGGCTTCTGGGCCACCACGACGCCGTCCATGACCGGTTGAGGGCTGTCGGGGTCCGGCCCCTGCAGAAGCACCCCGGCGTCGTGCCCGGCCAGCCAGGCGTTCAACGCCTGACTTCCGCAGAAGTCAGGAACCACCACGAAGTCAGCCAAGTCTTCTCACCCGTGCCGAGAGTACGCCGAGGAAATCGGATGCGCAGCCCCCACAGGGTTTCGGCCGGCCGGCCTACGGCCGTAACCCGGGGTTTTCGCGGTGGCGAAGGGCGGGCATGCCCGGCGGACTTCCGGAGATTCATGACTTCGAGGTTTTCCGGGGCCGGTGATCCATGCGGAGGCGGCGAGCGTGGGGTATCCGAAAGGTAAGAGCACCCTGGCTGATTGGGAGGTGTGGGGCTGAGGTGGCTCAGGGGACACTCGTTCCGTCACGCATAGGAAGTGACTCGTTACACTCCGTTAATGTTCGGCCGGTGTGACCGGTGCCGTTTCCGGCGGCTGGGAGGCGGTCCGATCGGTCGCCGGCCGGGAAAGGTGATGCATCCGTGCGATCCATACGCCGGATCGGCGCCCTGGCCGCCGCGCTGCCCATCGCGCTGCCCGCCGTGGCCGCGCTGGCTCCCGCCGCCTGCGCCGACCCTCCGGTCTCCTACGTCGGTTCCCGGACCAGTTCGCAGTTCTCCTCCTCGCCCTGGGCGACCGACTCGACCGAGTGGGCCGTTCCGCCGAGTGGGGTCGTCCCCGACCTCGTCTCGGGCGGCCCCTCGGTGGTCCTGGTCACCTTCGCGGCGGAGGGCCGTTGTGTCGCGTCCTCCGGTGCGGGGGCCTGTGAGGTCGCGATCGAGGTCGGCGGGCAGCGAACCCGTCCGCGCACCGTGAAGGGCGCGCCCGACACCGTCTGGCGGAAGAGCGGGTGGGGGAAGCGCGTGCTCAGCCGTACCGTCTGTGTCCCCTACCAGGAGTCTCTCCGTGACCTCGGAGTAAGGGTCCTGGCCAGGAGTTCGGCGGAGGCCAGGTTCGAGCTGCGCAACCGGCAGCTGAAGGTCGAGCGCCGGGCTCCGGTGCGGGAGGACGGCTGTTCCTGAGGTTCCCGCGTTGCGCACAGGTTTGCGTACACCGTAAGCTTACGACGTACGCAAACCTGTGCGTGTGAACCGAGGAGTGCCGCACCATGACCGCCGCCGCGATCGTCGTTCCGTTCGTCTGGCTCGCCTGGCTGATCCTGACCGAGTGGGTGCCGATGTTCCCGCTCAACGACCTGGCCCCGGGCAATCTCAGGAACCGGCTGATCGCGGCGTCGGTGAACTACCCGATCCCCCTGCTGATCGCCGGGGGAGTCGCCCTGCACCGGACCTGGTCACTGGTCGCGGCCACCGTCCTGTGCTGCCTGATCATCGTCGGCCACGTCCAGAGCTGGTGGCTGCCCTACTTCGGCGTCAGCTCCGCCGCCCAGCGGGAGCTCTACCGGACCGACTACGCCCGCACCCTGAAGGTCCTGCCGACCGAGGGGCGTGACGTCGTCATCGACGTCCAGCACATGGTGGTCGGCGCGCTCTCCGTGGTGATGCTGGCCACCACGCTCACCGCTACCCTGACCGGGTGACCCAGACAGCCCGTCGCCGAAGCCAGGGAGGCGGCCGTGGAGGCAGGCCCGCCACGCTCACTCCCGAGCGCGTCGTCGCCGCGGCGGTCGAGATCCTGGACGCCGAGGGTCTTGAGGCCCTGACCATGCGCCGTCTCGGCGCGCACCTGGGCGTGGCCGCGATGTCCCTGTACCGCCACGTCCCCAACCGCGACGCCCTGCTCGCCGAGGTCGTCACCCACCTGTTCTCCGAGGCCGTGATCGAACTCGGCCCCGAGGAGCCCTGGCACGAGGCGCTGACCCGTTTGGCCGTGGCCTATCGCGGGACGCTGCTGGCCCACCCGCACGCCGTACCCCTGCTGGCCACCCACCCCGTCGACACCGACAGGGGGCTGGTGCTGCTGGCCGGGCTGCTGGGGCGCTTCGAGGACTCGGGGATCGGCGAGCAGGACGCCCTGACCGCCGTGCAGTCCGTCGCGGTCTACGTCCTGGGTCACGCCCTGGCCCAGGTCGGCACCCCGTCCGGTACGGCCTCGACCACAGCCACCGACCCCGCCGCGGCCGTGTTCTACGACCGGTGGTTCGAGGCGGGGCTGGCGGCCATGGTCTCCGGGTTCGAGAGGCGGTTCGCCGGAGACCGGTGAGACGACCGGCCCGGCTCTGGGGTGCGGAAGGCACGGCGCGGCGGCAGGAGAGCGGTCCGCGCAGATCCGTGTGGACGTGTTCCGGCTACCGGGGTCCGAGATAGGCGATGACGGCCGCGACCCTGCGGTGGGTGTCGGGGCTGTTCTCCAGGGCCAGCTTCATGAAGATCGAGTTCACGTGCTTCTCGATGGCGGAGACCGACAGGTGCAGGGCGCGGGCGATGCCGCCGTTCGACAGGCCGTGCGCCATCTCCCTGAGCACGTCCAGCTCGCGGGGGGTCAGCTCGGCGGGTGGCGGGCTGTCCCTGACGCCGCGTTTGGCCAGCAGGCCCTCGACCACCTTGGGGTCGATCACCGAACCGCCCGCGGCCACCGAGCGGATCGCGCCGAGCAGCTCGTCGATGTCGCCGACCCGGTCCTTGAGCAGGTAGGCGCGGCCCTCGGTGCCGTCCCTGAACAGGTCGAGCGCGAACAGCGCGTCGGAGAACTGGGAGAGCACCACGACCCCGATGTCCCGCGAGGCCGCCCTGATCCGGTGGGCGGCGTCGATGCCCTCCATGCCGGGCCGTACGAGGTCGGGGGAGCCGGGCATCCGGATGTCGGTCACCACCACGTCGGGGCGCAGCCGCCTGGCGGCGTCCAGCAGGTCGTCGGCGGTGCCCACGGCCGCGACCACGCCGATCTCACCCGAGGCCTCAAGCAGTCTGCGGGTGCCCTCGCGCACCAGGTAGTGGTCCTCGGCCAGGACGACCCTCAGCTCGGTCATCGAAACTCCTTAAGCGTGGAAACCCGGTCCTTCAGGGTCGGGAGGAAACGCGGCGCGGCGCCGCAGGGCTCGATGATGTGTTCGGTGGCGGCGATAACCAAGCCGCTACCTGCACGATCGGCTCCATCCTCGCCGCCGGGCCGGTGGAGAGGTGAAACGCCTGCGGAGCTGGTGTAAGACCCCAACGAAAGATCCTTTTCGGGCGGGCGACCGGCGGTGAAACAGGAAACCCTGCGGGCGACCGTGGGAATCCCTCCCTTCAGGGAGGGGAGGAGGTCAAAAGGAGATCCTGCCTGGTGGGCGGGCACGTCGTACATGGGGATGTCCACACAGCCGTGTGGACGGGGGCCCGGAACGCGACGGACCCCCGTCCGGTGGACGGGGGTCCGGGAGTGCCTGATCGCGGCTAGCGCAGGATGCGGGTCCTGACCTTGACGTACTTCAGGTCGACGCCGGCGTCGATGCCGTGGATGTTCAGGGTGTCGATGCCGCCCGCGGGGACGTCGATGGAGGCCGTGGCGAACTCGGCCGTCGCGGTGCCCCGGGCGCTTCCCCTGAGCCACACCTTCACCTTGATGGTCGCGGTCCTGCCGGGCCGCAGTCTGTCGAGCAGGCAGCCGACCTCGCGCCCGTCGGCCTCGCAGTAGGAACCGGAGGGGCCGGTGATCTGGACGCGACGCGCCTGCTTGGGGACGTAGCCCCCGACGTAGGCGATGTCGGTCGGCCAGCTGCCCACGTTCCTGGTCTTGAGCGTGTAGACGATCGTGTCACCCGCCCACGCCCTGCGCGGGTAGTAGGCGGTCAGCTTCAGCGGGGAGAGCGGGGGAGAGGCGAGGGCTCCCGCGGAGGCTCCCACGGAGGCCACGGTGGGTGGCGTCACGGCGGCGTTCGCGCTCTGCGGGACGAACAGCAGGCCCCCGGCCATGGCTGTGGCGGCGAAGGCGATAAGGTGCCGGCGCATTTCATACTCCAGTCGGAAATTTGGTTTCCCGTTTTGTTCGCTGGAGCAAGCATGCGGTGTCCCACTTGAGAACCTCTTGCGGATGACTGACTCACCCGAGAATGAGGTGAATGTCGCCGAACTCGTGCCAGAGATAACCCTCTTTGAGCGCCTCCGCGTACGACCGTACGAGCAAATCCTCCCCGGCGATCGCCGACAGCATCAGCAGATGGCTGGAGCGCGGTTCGTGCAGGCCGGTGATCAGCCCGTTCACCACCCGCGTCCCCGAGGAGGGGGTGACCAGGTGCGAGGTCCAGCCGCGTGCCGCCCGCACCCCGCCCTTTACAGGGCCCTCTAGAGAGCCCTCTAGAGGGCCCTCCCCGGCGCCTTCCATGGGGCCGTCCGCCAGGCCCGCCGTCTCCAGCGCCCTGACCACGGTGGTGCCGACCGCGATCACCCGTCTGCCCGAGGCCCTGGTGAACTCCACCTGGCGTGCCGTGGCCTCCGGCACCTCGAAGCGCTCGGGATAGGGCGGTTCGTCCCGTTCCGGGGAGGCCACACCGGTGTGCAGGGTGATCGGCGCCACCCCGATCCCGTGCGTCACCAGGCGGGTCACCAGTTCGGTGGTGAACGGCCGTCCCGCGCTGGGCATCTCCGCGCTGCCTGGCCGTACCCCGAAGACGGTCTGGTAGTGCGACAGCGGCCAGTCCCTGCCCACGTAGGAGTAGCGGATCGGCACGCCGTACCGGTGCAGGTAGGCGGGGACGTCACGGTCCAGCACGGCGCGCCACAGCCGGGGCGTGTGCCGTTCCAGCAGCCGCAGCGTCGCGCCCCCCGGCAGCGGCAGCCACTCCCCGGCGGCCCCACCCCGGTACGGCTCGCCCGCGGGCTCGTCCCCCGAAGCCCCCGAGCCCCCAGCCCCCGAGCCCCCAGCCCCCGAGCCCCCCGAAGTCCCCAGGACCCCTGGGATCTTCGGGTCGCGGGGCACGCCACGGCGGCGTAGTTCGACCAGCCACGTCCCGTCCTCGTGCTCCGTCGAGAAGTGCACCGCGAGCCGGTCGAGCCGTACCGCGGCGGGCAGCGTGGCCGAGTCGTTGACCACCAGCAGGTCCCCGGGGCGCAGCAGACCGGGCAGGTCGGTGAACCTGTGGTGGCCGATCTCCCCCGTACGGCCCCGCGAGACCAGCAGCCGCACCTCGTCACGAGCCAGCCCCCGTGCCTCCGGTGGCTCGTGCGCCTCAAGTTCGGGAGGAAGCGTGAAGTCCGCGGCCAGGGCGTTCACCGGACCCCGATCCGTCCGCTCGCCGGGCGCTCCTCGATCAGCCGCCGCAGGGCCGCCGCGCTCCTGTCCGGCCCGGGGGCCGTCCCCGCCTCCTCGGCGCCGACCGCCGCCGCGAGCATGGCCGTGTTCATCTCCCCCGGATCGACCCACCAGACCGTGACGTCCGGCTCCTCCACGGCCAGCACGTTGGACAGCTGTTCGAGCGCGGCCTTCGTCGCCCCGTAACCGCCCCAGCCCGCGTACGCCTCGACCGCGGCGTCGGAGGAGATGTTGACGACCGCGCCGCCGCTGCGCCTCAACGAGGGCAGCGTCGCCTGGATCAGCGCGAGCGGCGCCAGCGTGTTGACCAGGAACAGCTCCCTGAGCTCGTCGAGGGGGTAGTCGGCCAGCGAGGGCAGCGGGAGCGCCCCGAGCCCCGAGGCGCTGTTGACCAACAGGTCGAGTCCGTCCCGTACGGCCAGCGCCAGCCGTTCCCGGTGGGCCGGGTCGGCGACGTCCCCGGCGACGGCGAGGGCGCCCTCGCCGAGTTCGGCGGCGGCGGATTCGAGCGCGTCCGCGCCCCGCGCGGTGAGGACGAGCCGCCAGCCGTCGGCGGCCAGCGAACGGGCCAGCTCCAGGCCGAGACCACGGGAGGCGCCGGTGATGAGTGCCGTCTTCGTCATGCCTCGACGGTAGGAACCGGAAGGCGCCGTCCGCATCGGCCGAGGGACCGGGCTGAAGGTCCTAGGACCTGCGGCCCAGAGGCTCCGCCCGGTGAGCACCTAGAGTTTCACCGTGGAGAGTGTGGGAGACGACCGGGACGCGGTGCTGCACGCGGTCAGTTCCGCCGTCCTTGCGGTGACCAGGCACCTGTCCGTCAGGGAGGTGCTCCAGGTCATCGTGCGTTCGGCGAGGCGGCTGCTGGACGCCCGTTACGCCGCGCTCGGCGTACCCGACGACGAGGGCGCCTTCGCCGAGTTCGTCGCCGAGGGCATCTCGGACGAGGAGTGGGACGCGATCGGGCCGATGCCCCGTCAGCACGGCATGCTCGGCGCGATGTTGCGCGAGGGCGCGCCGGTCAGGCTGGCCGACATCCGCAGGGACCACCGCTTCGAGTACTGGCCGAGGGCGCATCCGGTGCTCAAGGACTTCCTCGGGGTGCCGATCCGCGACGGCGAGGCGGTGCTGGGCATCATCTTCCTGTCCAACAAACGTTCGCCGGGCGGCTTCACCGAGGCGGACCAGGACCTGCTCACCATGTTCGCCGCGCACGCCGCGATCGCCCTCACCAACGCGCGCCTCTACGAACGCGGCAGGGAGCTCGCGCTGGTCGAGGAGCGCACCCGGATGGCCAGGGAACTGCACGACGCCGTGACCCAGAAGCTCTTCTCCCTCAGGCTCACCGCCCAGGCGGCCTCCTCGCTGGTGCGCCGCGACCCCGACCGGGCACTCGGCGAGCTGGAGCGGGTCGAACGGCTCGCCGGGGAGGCGCTCGCCGAGCTGCGCGCGGTGATCGTCGAGCTGCGTCCCGCCGAACTCGACCGGCACGGCCTGGCCGAGACGCTCCGCAAGCACGTCCGCCTGCTCGACCGGCTGCACCCGGCGTCGTTCACGTTCGAGGAGAGGCCGGTGTGCGAGCTGGACCCGGCGACCGAGGCCGCCGTGCTGCGGGTGGCCCAGGAGGCCCTGCACAACGCCTCCCGGCACGCCGGGGCCGTCGCCGTCGCCGTACGGCTCGGCTGTGAGGCGGGCAGGGTGGTCCTTGAGGTGCGCGACGACGGGACGGGCTTCGACGTGGCCGCCGCGACGGGCCGCGGCCTGGGCATCGCCTCGATGGAGGACAGGGCGCACGCCCTGGGCGGGGACGTGCTCGTCAGGTCGGCCCCGGGAGAGGGGACGCTGGTGCGAATGGAGGTGCCGGTGTGATCCGGGTGCTCATCGCGGACGACCACCCCGTGGTCAGGCAGGGTCTGCGGACCTTCCTCGCGCTGCAGGACGACCTCGACGTGGTGGGGGAGGCCGCGGACGGCGCCGAGGCCGTCGCGTTGACGGAGTCGCTCAACCCGGACGTGCTGCTGCTCGACCTGAAGATGCCGGTCCTGGACGGCCACGGCACGCTGCTGCGGCTCAGGGAGCTTGGCCTGTCCCCCCGGGTGCTGGTGCTGACCTCGGTCGGCGACCGCCAGGACGTCGCCCCGGCCATCAGGGCGGGCGCGACCGGGTTCCTCTACAAGGACGTCGATCCCGCCGCGCTCGTCCAGGCCATCCGCGCGGTCAGCGGCGGGCAGGTGCTGCTGGCGGCCGAGGCGGCCGAGGCGATGCTGACGACCCCCGGTGCCGTGCCCCCGCGCACGGTCCCGGCCCCGACGCCCTCGCTCACCGAACGTGAGCGTGAGGTCTTGGCGCTGATCGCCTCGGGCCGCTCCAACCGCGAGATCGCCCGTGAGCTGACCGTGGCCGAGAAGACCGTCAAGACCCACGTCTCCAACGTGCTGATGAAGCTCGGCGTCCAGGACCGCACCCAGGCCGCCCTCTACGCGGTACGGCACGGCCTGGCCTGAGAGGCCCTGGGGCCGGGGGATCAGACCAGTTCGGAGATGGCGTGGTGGGCGGCCACGCGGGCCCGCCGTACGGCACGGTCGAGGGCGCGCAGCGCCTGGGCCCTGACCGCGACCTGGCCGGAGGTGAGGCCCCGCTCGTCGGCGATCCTGAGCACCGCGGTGAGCCGGGCGGCCAGGGCGGCGACGCGGTGGGCACGGGCGGGGTAGCCCGGCGCCAGGCCGTCGTCGAGGGGCTGGGTGTTCCGGTGCCCCTGGGCGGGCCCGCCGACCCCCGTCAGGGCGTCCGTGGCCTCGCGCATCGCCATGGTCAGGGCGTGCTCGGCCTCCGCCAGGGAGGGAATGTCCGGAATGTTAATGCTGGCCTCAAGCACGCTCCAGCGCACCCCGGCGTACGATGAGCCGCGGCGGTCCCTTGCGGGGACCAGGCCCAGGCATCTACCGGGGAAAACGGCTGTCGCCGCCTGCCCGGCCTCGATCGCCGCGGAGTTGAAGGAGGGCGGTCCGGTGAGACCGAGCGGGTCGCCCGCGACGGGAAGCGCCAGGCGCAGCGAACGCATGCCCTCGACCCGCAGGTCGGCGAGGAATCCGCGCAGGGAGACGTCGCCCGTCTCCCCGGCGACGAGTTGGGGGCCGGCCTGTCGCTCCACCCGGTCGGCGGCCTCGTCGAGGCCGACCTGTCCGGTGAGCCAGGCGTTGCCCCAGCAGACCAAGGTGGCCGAGATCTGTGAATCAGGGTGCACCGATCCACGATATGCGCTTGCCCTGCAATAGGTTTTGTTCGAGCGATACTCAAGGAGGCGTGAGGGATGGGCGGTCAGGTGCTTCGGCTACAGGACGTCACCGTCCGCAGGGACGGGGCGGCCCTGCTGCGGGACATCGACTGGACCGTTCACGAGGACGAGCGGTGGGTCGTCATCGGTCCCAACGGCGCCGGGAAGACGACGCTGTTGCAGGTCGCCGGGACGATGCTGTTCCCGGCCGAGGGCGTCGTCGAGATCCTTGGAGAACGGCTCGGCCAGACGGACGTGTTCGACCTGCGGCCCCGGATCGGCCTGGCGAGCGCGGCGCTCGCCGAGAAGGTCCCGCCGGACGAGAAGGTCATCGACCTGGTGCTCACCGCGTCGTACGCGATCCTCGGGCGCTGGACGGAGGAGTACGACTCCAACGACGTCACCAGGGCCGTCGAGCTGATCGACCAGCTCGGCTGCGCCCATCTGATCAGGCGCAGGTTCAACACCCTGTCGGAGGGTGAGCGCAAGAGGGTGCAGATCGCCAGGGCGCTCATGCCCGACCCCGAGCTGCTGCTGCTGGACGAGCCGGCCGCGGGCCTGGACCTCGGCGGCAGGGAGGACCTGGTCCGCCGTCTCTCGGTGCTGGCCAACGACCCGAAGGCGCCGACCATGGTGCTGGTCACCCATCACGTCGAGGAGGTGCCCAGCGGTTTCACCCACGCGCTGCTGCTGCGGCACGGCTCGATCGTCGCGCAGGGGCCGATGGATCAGGTGATGACCGCGGAGAACCTCTCGCGCACCTTCGCCGTTCCGCTCACCCTGGAACGCGGCCAAGGCGACCGGTGGTACGCCCGCGCCTACCAGTTCTGAAAGCTGTTTACGCTGTTCAGAGGTCGGTAACGCGAAAACCAAATACCATTCCGAATGAGAGAGATCCACTTGACTCGACCGTCCGGAGTGGCTCATGGAAACGCTTCTTGTCACGCTCGCCGCGGTGGCCGTCGCAGGTTTCGTCCTTTTTAAGGCGATTCACATCATCCCTCAGGCCACCGCGGGGGTAGTGGAGCGCCTCGGGCGCTACCATCGGACGCTCTCCCCAGGCCTGAATCTCGTGCTCCCCTTCGTCGACCGCCTCAAGCGTACGGTCGACCTGCGCGAACAGGTCGTGTCCTTCCCTCCGCAACCCGTGGTGACCTCGGACAACCTCGTCGTCTCCGTCGACACGGTCGTGCACCTGCGGGTCGTCGACGCCAAGGCCGCCACCTACGAGGTCTCCGACTTCCTGACCGGGGTCGAGCAACTCACCGTGACCACTCTGCGTAACGTGATCGGCGACATGGAGCTCGAACGGGTGCTGACCTCCCGAGACGAGATCAACACCGAGCTGCGCGTGGCGCTCGACGGCGCGGGCAACTGGGGGATCAAGGTCGGCAGGGTCAGGCTCAAGGCCATCCAGCCCTCCGCCGAGATCCAGGAGTCGATGGAGCGCCAGATCCGCGCCGACCGGGACAGGAAGGCGGCCCTGCTCGCGGCCGACGGACAGAAGCAGGCGGCCATCCTCAGCGCGGAGGGGCTCAAGCAGGCCGCGGTGCTCAAGGCACGTGGCGAGGCGGAGGCCGTGGTGCTCAGGGCCCAGGCCGACGCCGAGGCCAAGGCGGTGCGGGCGAAGGGCGAGGCGGACGCGATCGGCATGGTCTTCCGCGCGATCCACGACGGCAAGCCCGACCAGAGGCTCCTCGCCTACCAGTACCTCAGGACCCTTCCCGAGATCGCCAAGGGCGACGCGAACAAGGTTTGGATCGTTCCATCCGAAATGGCCAAGGCCGTGGAGAACCTCGGCGGCCTGTTCTCGACCAAGGAGAAGACCGCCGAGGAGACCGGCTGACGGCCGTCCGGGGGCTCACAGCAACAGCAGGCGAAAGTCGAGGGCGACCGCGAAGAAGGCGACCGTGCTCAGGGTGAGCAGGGTGTAGGCGATCCGGGCCGGTGGCCTCCACCAGCGGGCGCGCCAGGCCAGCGCCGCGGCCGGGACCATCGGTACGGCGAGGACCAACGCGAGGGTGCCCAGCACGGGCAGGACGGCCAGCCTCGGGGAGTACAGCGGGATGTCGGCCATGAGGACGTTGGGGTCGGCCGTCAGCAGGCCGAACCCGGCGAGGAAGACGGCGACCAGGGCGGCGCAGGCCCAGGCGGTGAGGACGGCCAGGCGGGCGGGCAGCGGCGGCCGTGCTCCCTGTGGGCGCCGTGCTCCCCGCAGGCGGCGGACGGCGGCGGTCAGGGGCAGGACGAGCGCCGTCAGCGACAGGGCCAGGGCGCCGGTCACGAAGAGCGGCATGGCCAGGCTCTCGTACCCCGGGATCCGCTCGTAGGTCTCCGAGGGGAGCATCGAGGAGACGAGGACGCCGTCGCGGGGAAAGGAGACGCGGGCCGGGCCGCCGCGTTCGGCGAAGAGGCCGGGGGCGGTCTGGACCCAGTGCTGGACCGGCCGTCCGGGGTCGGGGGAGAGACCGGTCGTGGTGAGAGTCCCGTCGGAGCCCGCGGTGACGACCGGGGTGGCGAACAGGGCGGAGACCTTCGTCAGCGCGGTGTGGCTGGTGCGGGCCGACCGGTAGGAGCCCGCGTACCGGGAGACGTCCGTGGTGAGCGGGGCGGGCGTGGCCGTACGGCCCGCGGGGTCGGGGAAGCGCAGGTCGACGATCCGGCCCGTGAGCCACTGCGCGTCCCAGGCTCCCACGCCCGAGACGCCGTTGCCGTTGAGGACGACGTAGACGCCGAACCCCTGGTCGGGCATGAGGGCCATGGCGTTGTGGTAGCCGGGGACGTCGCCGTCCTTGTAGAGGAGCCTTCTGCCGCCCCGGGGGCGTTCCTCAAGGACGTAGCCCATGCCGGGCATGCGGTCGTCCACGGTGAAGTGCCGTTCCCGCATCATCCGGGCGACGGGGTCGTCCCCAAGCTGGTCGATCATGTAGTTGGCCATGTCGGCCGGGGTGACGGCGGGGCCGGTTCCCGAGGGCGTCCAGGGGGAGTACTGGCCCCTCTGCTCGACGTAGCCCTCTCCGTCCGGCCGGTAGCCCCTGGCGAGCCGCGCCCCGATCGCGACGGGGTGCGGCAGGGCGGCGGTCGAGCCGGTCATCCGGTGCGCGGCGAAGACCTGCTCGGCGACGTTGCGCGCGTACGGCTGACCGGAGGCGATCTCCACGAGGTGCCCCGTGAGGGCGAGGGCGTAGTTGTCGTAGGCGACCAGGGTGCCCGGTGGCCGTACCCGGGGCGGCGTGCGGGCGCGCAGGCTCTCGGCGAGGGAGGGCGGCTTCGCCGGGCCGTCGCTCGCGAGGCCGACGATGTCGTCGTCGAAGCCCGCCGTGTAGGTGAGCAGGTTCTCCAGGGTCACCGGGCGGCCCGGCCAGGTGTCCTCGATCTTGAACGAGGTGAGGTAGCGGTTGACGTCGGCGCGCAGGTCGAGCCTGCCCTTCCGGACCAGACGCAGTGCGGCCTCGGCCGTGAAGATCTTGGCCAGTGACCCGGTGAGGAAGGGGGTGGTGAGATCGACGGGACGGTTCGAGGTCGTTTCGGCCAGTCCGTATCCCCTGCCGAACACCATCCGGCCGTTCTCCACGACGACGACGGCCGCGCCGGGGATCCTGTCCCTGGAAAGGAGTTCGGGGACGAGGCGGTCCAGGGCCGCGCCGAGGCCGCCCGCCCGGCTCTGGGACGCCGCTGTGGCGGTGTGCGGGGTGAGGAGGACCGCCAGGGACGCGAGGGCGGCGGTTAGCGCTCTCTTCATGCCCGTCAGCGTGCCGTTTCGCCGGGACCCGCCATCAGTGTCCTGCACCTGTGTTCGACGTGGAGAATGCACGATCAGGGCATATGGTGCATAAAGTGCTGATCGTTGTGGTGGTCCTCGTCGGTGCCGCGTTCGATCCGCTCCATCCGGTGCCGAGCGCGCCGTTCGCCCTCGTCGTCGCTCTGCAGGTGCTGCACTGCCTGACGCCGTGGCGAAGCCGCTGGTCACTGGCCGTTCAGGCACTGCTCCTGCCCTGGGCGGGCCCCGCTGCGGCGGGCATGGTCGCGGCGTCGGCGCTGCTGATCCTGCGCGGGACGGCCCGCTGGTGCGCGTTCGCCACAGTGGTCGTCACAGCCGCCGTCACAGCCGCGGTACTCGCGCCCGCGACGCCGTTCGGGATCACGCTCGCGGTGCTGAACGCCGCCTGCCAGGGGCTTGTTCTGTTCGGGGTGACCCGGCTCGGTGACACGCGTGCCGCCCTCCACGCGGCCCGCGTGGAACTGGCCGCCGGGTCGGTCTCCGACGAGCGCTCACGGGCCGCCCGGGAGCTGGACTCCGTCCTCGGGGCCGCCCTGTCCACGATCGTCTCCCTCGCCGGACGCGGTGAGGCGGCGAAGATCGCCGAGGTCTCCCGGGCGACGGCCGCGCGGGCCCGCGCCGTCCCGGCCCCGGCGGCAGCGGCGGCTCCCGAGCCGGACCTCATGCCCAGGCTCGCCCTGCCGATCCTGGTCGCGGTGCACGCCGGATATCTCGTGACGGCGTTGATCTATCTCGGTGGGCGTCCGGTCCTCTCCCTGCTCGCCGCCGGGATCCTCGGGCTGCACCTGCACCACGCGCTGCCCCGCCCGTACGGCGCCCGCCCCGGACACGGCGTCTGGACGGCCTGCCTGCTGCTCCTGCTCACGGCCGTCACACTTCTGCTCCCGGGACAGGCCCATCCACAGCTGGCCGGGTTCGCGGTGGCCGGGTTCCTGGCCCTCGGGCGGGCCTGGTGGCCCGTGGCCGGGGCGGTCGTGGCCGCGCTGGCGGTCGTGCTGGCCGTACGGGGACAGGCTCCTGCGGAGAACCTGTACTGGACGTTCGACGCCGTGGCCGTCGCGGCCATGTTCCACGGGCTGGCCGTACAGACCTCGCTGGTCCTGCAGGCGAGGCGGGCCCAGCGGGCGCTGGCGGCGCTGGCGGCGGCCGACGAGCGCAGGCGCATCTCCAGGGACGTCCACGACCTGCTCGGATACGGGCTTTCCGCCATCACGGTCAAGGCCGAGCTGGCCGTACGGGCGGGGGAGGAGGACGCGAGGGGGCAGCTCGTGGAGATCGCCGCGATCGCCCGCCGCTCGCTGGCCGCGCTGCGGGACATCCCGGCCGAGCCCGACCCCCGGCTCTCGCTGGCCGCCGAGATCGACTCGGCCTGCTCCGTCCTGCGGGCGGCGGGCGTCGAGGTCACCGTCCGCAGGGAGTCGGACAGGGACGACGCGCTGCCGGCGATCGTCCTGCGGGAGGCCGTCACCAACGTGCTGCGGCACAGCGAGGCCGGTCACTGCCTCATCGAGATCACCGAGGACGGGCTGCTGGTCGTCAACGACGGCGTCCACGGCCCTCCCGGCGCCGGGGGAGGCGGGAGCGGGACGGCCAACCTCACCGCGCGGGTCACCGCGGCGGGAGGCACGCTGACCGCCGGGTACGCCGACGGTGAATACCGGCTTGTGGTGCTATATCCAGCCGTTCTTAGCGGCGATGCGGACGGCGTCGAGCCGGTTGCGCGCGTCTAGCTTCGTGACGACCGCCCCGAGGTAGTTGCGCACCGTCCCCTTGCTGAGGAACAGCTCGGCGGCGATCTCGGCCAGGTCGGCGCCCTCGCCCGCCCGGCGCAGCACCTCGGCCTCGCGCGGGCTCAGCGGGTTCGGCCGGCCGGTGATGGCCGCGGCGGCCAGGCCGGGGTCGACGACGGTCTCCCCCGAGGCGACCCGCCGGATCGCCTCGGCCAGCCGGGCGGGCGGCGCGTCCTTCAGCATGAATCCACGCGCCCCGATCTCCAGCGCCCTGCGCAGGGTCTCGGTGCCGCCCGCCGAGGTCAGCATGAGCAGCCCGCACTCCGGCGCCCCCGCCCGTAGCTCCCGTGCCGCGTCGAGCCCGTCGAGTTCCCCCGGCAACTGGATGTCCAGCACCACCACCTCGGGGCGGAGTTCGAGCCCCAGCGTGACCGCCTCCCGCCCGGTCGACACCTCCCCGACGATCCGCATGTCGTCCTCAAGCCCGATCAGCGCGGCCAGTGCCCCTCTGATGAGGTGCATGTCCTCGACCAGTAGAACCCCGATCACGATCCCCCCTCAACACGTCCTCCGTGCCAATGATCCCGGTGTTCCTGACGGGGGCACCGCCCACCCCGCCGCCGGGCGGAGAGCGTTCTCCTCCTAGCATCCGGTAAGGCAGTGCACCGGTTCACGGGCGCGAGCCGTACAAGTGAGGAGAGGCATGACACCGTGGGAGGCGGTCGCGATCTTCGCGGCCGGAATCGGAGCCGGGGGCATCAACGCCGTCGTCGGCTCGGGGTCACTGATCACGTTCCCGACGATGGTCGCGGTGGGGATACCGCCGGTCGTCGCGAACGTCTCCAACAACATCGGACTGGTTCCCGGGTCGCTGACCAGCGTGCTCGGCTACCGGGCGGAGCTGAAGGGCCAGCGTGCCCGGCTCGTCAGGCTGGGGGTCGGCTCCGTCATCGGGTCGCTCATCGGCGGCCTGCTGCTGCTCTCCCTGCCCGCCAGGACGTTCAACGTCGTGGTCCCGATCCTGATCGGCCTGTCGTGTGTGCTGGTGGTCGTCCAGCCAAGGCTCAACCGGTGGCTCGCCGCCCGGCGGGAGAACGCCCATCCGCACGGTGGCCCGTGGCTGTGGCTGGGGGTCCTGGGCGCCGGAGCCTACGGCGGCTACTTCGGCGCGGCCCAGGGGGTGCTGCTCATCGGTCTGCTCGGCAGCGTCCTCGACGAGGACCTGCAGCGGATCAACGCCGCGAAGAACGTGCTCGCGCTGCTGGTCAACGGGACCGCGGCCCTGCTGTTCGTCCTGGTCGCGGACGTGGACTGGCGGGCGGTCGCGCTGGTCGCGCTCGGTGCGACGATCGGCGGTTTCTTCGGTGCGAGGTTCGGCAGGAAACTGCCCGCCCCGGTGCTGCGCGGGATCATCGTCGTCGTCGGCATCGTGGCGATGGTCAAGTTGATATACGCCTAGATTCTCCCGTTAATGGGCATGAATCAGGCATGAAAGGCGATCGGGTAGAGATCGTTATCGACGCGGGTGACAGCTCGCGTACCTACGAAGTCGTCGCCACCCGCGCGGGCCGCCGCGTCGAGGTGGCCAACAGCCGGGGCGGCGTGATCGAGGTCACCGAGGTCACCCGCAGTGGTACGGCGGTGCGCACCGCCCGCTTCATGTCCAGCAGGATTCTCGCCCTGGTCGAACACCCCGCCGACGGCGAGGCGGACTGACCGCCGGGCCGCCTCCCCACGAGGCGGCCCGGACACCGTACGGCCGGTGCGGGTGGTCAGATCGGAGCGGGACGGACCTGGAGCACGCCGTCACGGCGGATCCGGGTCTCGAAGTACGGCTGCGGCGCCGTGGCCGGACCGTGGGCGACCGTGCCGTCCGCCAGGCGGAAGGCGCTGCCGTGCCACGGGCACACCACGCAGACCATGCCGTCGTCGGAGATCAGCTGACCCTGGTGCAGCGGCCCGGCCAGGTGGGAACAGTGGTCGGCGAGCACGGTGACCCCCTCGCCGACCCTCAGCACGAACAGGTCGATGTAGCCGAGACGCCTGGCCACGGGACGCCCCTCCGGCAGGTCCTTGAGCTCACACAGGTCGTGCCAGCCCAGCGGGACGAGGTGGGCGACCGACTCGGCGTGGTTGGAGCCCGCGGCCTGCCGGTAGGCCAGGTGCCCCCCGAGGTAGCCGCCCGCGCCCGCGGCGCCCAGGCCGATGAACGACAGCAGTTTGCCGCGCCTGTCGTGCCCGGCGAGCCGGAAGGCCAGGGAACCCACGTACAGTCCCAGCGCGGTGACGTTGGCGATCGCGTGCACGAACCCCACCCGCTGCTGCTCCCGGTGGAGCGCCGACCAGTCTGTGATCCCGGAGGCCGCGGTGGGAATCGCCCCCGCGATGCCCGTGGCGAGCACGGCGCGCGCCGCGCGGGGGTCGGCCCCGGCCAGGTCGAGCACCGCGGTCGCCAGCCAGCAGCCCAGGCTGAGGTCGGTGAGCGGTGGATGGAGCGGTTTCCCCGTCGGCACCCCGTGCAGCAGGTCGCGCAGCCACCCCGGGCCGATGCGCTGCCGTACGGCCTTGGCCAGGACCCGGATGGGCCTGTCCATCCTCTCCGACCGTTCGATACGGCCGGCGATGTCGACCGGGGGTACGAGATGCCGGAAACTGCGGCGGTTCGTTTTGACTGATTCCTTCACGATCGCCCCCTTCTCAACCCTTTAGGGACCTACCCGGGAACCGCATCACGCACGCGCCAGGTGCCCCCGGCTGACAGAGAGCTCGATGATCTCCTTGGCGTAGGAGCCGAGCGTCGGCGAACCCTCCTCGATGATCTTCACCTTCTCCAGGACCTGGTCGGCCGTCACCTTGTACAACGACCAGGTGCCACCCTCGTTGTGGTGGTTGGCCATGATCGGCGCGATCCTGTCGAGGGCCTTGGCGAACTTCGCCTCCGCGGTCTCGCGCTCCTCGAACTCGTCCCACAGCGCGCGCAGCCGCGTCGACTGGTCCTCGGGGAGCAGGCCGAAGATGCGGTCGGCCGCCTTGCGTTCGATGCCGAGCTGGGCCTCGACGGCCCCGGCGTCGTAGATGAAGGTGTCTCCCGCGTCGATCTCGACGATGTCGTGGACGAGCAGCATCGCGACGACCTTGTCCATGTCGGTGCCCGGCGGCGCGTGCTCGGCCAGGATCATGGCCAGCATCCCGACGTACCACGAGTGCTCGGCGTCGTTCTCCCGCCGGGACCCGTCCATGAGGGTGTTACGGCGAACGACGCGTCTGAGCTTGTCGATCTCCATGGCGAAGGTGAGCTGGGCGTGGAGGCGGTCCTGTTCTGGAGGGGTGGTCACGCGCGCAAGCCTAGTGCGCGCCGCTCGCCGGTCATCGGACGGTCAGGCGATGACACGGGACCCAGAGTGACCACGACCCCGCTGAACACGCCTTTCCCGCCGTACGGCGGGCACCCCGCGTGTCGCGTGCCGTACGGCACGGCATGACGGCGCACGGCCCGCGCCGGAGAGCCGGCGCGGGCCGTGACGTCGTCACTCGGTGACGCCGAGCCCCTGGGCGACGCCCTGGCCCAGGTCCTTGTGGATGTTGGTCCAGTACTCGACGACACGCTTCTTCATCTCGTCCGTCACCTCGGGGGCCGAGGCGTGGCCGACGACGTTGCTCACCAGGTGGGAGCGGTCGGTGTCGGACAGCACGTTCTCCCACAGCGCGCGCGGCTGGACGTAGTCGTCGTCCTCGCGGTGCAGGGTGTAGGCGGAGCGGATGATCTCACCGCTGACGTGGTAGTCCTCGCCCGCGTACAGCGCCGGGTCGGCCACGGGGCCGCCGACGGTGTTGGGGGCGTAGACCGGGTCCCCCGGGTTGTTGAAGGCCATCTGGCCGTCCTTGTTGTAGCTGTGGACGGGCGAGAGCGGCCGGTTGATCGGCAGCTGCAGATAGTTGGTGCCGATGCGGTAGCGGTGGGCGTCCGGGTAGGAGAACAGCCGTCCCTGGAGCATCTTGTCCGGGGAGGGGCCGATGCCAGGCACGAGGTTGGCGGGCTCGAAGCTCGACTGCTCGACCTCGGCGAAGTAGTTCTCCGGGTTCCGGTTCAGGACGAACTTGCCGATCGTGATCTCGGGGTAGTCGGAGTGCGGCCACACCTTGGTCAGGTCGAACGGATTGAACCGGTAGTCGGCGGCGTCCTCGAACGGCATGACCTGGACGTTGACCGTCCAGGACGGATGGTCGCCGTTCTTGATCGCGGTGTGCAGGTCGCGGATGTGGTGGTCGGCGTCCTGCGCGACGAGCGCGCCCGCCTCGGCGTCGGTCAGGTTCTTGATGCCCTGGTCGGTCTTGAAGTGGTACTTGATCCAGAACTTCTCGCCGGCCGCGTTGTACCACAGGAACGTGTGCGAGCCGAAGCCGTGCATATGCCGCCAGGAGGCCGGGGTGCCGCGGTCGGTCATCAGGAAGGTGACCTGGTGGGCGCTCTCCGGGGAGAGCGTCCAGAAGTCCCACTGGATGTTGTGGTCGCGGAGGTTGGTGTCCGCGCGGCGCTTCTGGCTGTGGATGAAGTCGGAGAACTTCTGCGGGTCGCGGATGAAGAAGATCGGCGTGTTGTTGCCGACGATGTCGTAGTTGCCCTCTTCGGTGTAGAACTTGATCGCGAACCCGCGCGGGTCACGCTGGGTGTCGGCGCTGCCGAGTTCCCCGGCGACCGAGGAGAAGCGCAGGAAGAGCGGGGTCTCCTTGCCCTTCTGGAACAGTCCGGCCCTGGTGAACTGGCTGACGTCCTCGGTGATCTGAAGGATGCCGTGGGCGCCACCACCCTTGGCGTGGACCACCCGCTCGGGAACCCGTTCCCGGTTGAAGTGGGCCATCTTCTGGATCAGGTAGTGGTCCTGCAGCAGCAGGGGCCCGTTCGGTCCGACCGACTGGGAGTGCTCGTCACTGGGGGCGGGGATTCCGGCATCGGTCGTGGTAGTGGGCCTGGTGCTCATGATCGGTCCTCCGGGTTCTCTTCATCGAGCATCTTCGGAACGACACTCGGGACACACGCCCCAGTAGATGACGTCCGCCTCGTCGACCAGATAGCCGGCGTCCGAGGCGGGGTCGAGGCATGGGGCGTGTCCGACAGCGCAGTCAACGTCGGCGACCCGCCCACACCGTCTGCAGACGAGGTGGTGATGGTTGTCACCGACCCGCGTCTCGTATCGGGCGGGGCTGCCCGCCGGTTCGACCCGGCGCAGCAACCCCTCACGATGCAGCGCGTGAAGGGAGTCGTAGACGGCTTGCAGGGAGACATGACCCACCCGCTCCCGTACGCCTCGGTGGACGGCGTCCACGTCAAGATGATCGCCCTCCCGTACGGTCTGCATGATCGCCAGGCGCGCCGCGGTCACCCGTAGGCCCGCCTGTCGGAGCCGGTCCTCGTCCTCCATGAAGTCCACGTTATGCACCAAACCTGAACGATTCAACCAATTGACGTATTCCATTTTGTCTGGTTCAGGTAACCGCTTTGTCTGCTTAGGGTCATCACGGCCTGCCTGTTCCCCATCGCGAGGCCGGGATGGCATCCTCGGATAGCGATGAACACGTATATCCCCCGCCGCCTCACAGTGGCCGCGGTCGTCGCAGCCTCAGCCCTCCTCGGTACGGCCTGCTCAGCGGCCGAATCGGCCACCCCGGAAGCCTCGGGGAGCACGCCCGACGTCGTCGAGAAGCCGGTCTCCTCCTCCACCGAGCCGGAGACCAAACCGGAACGCAGGCCGTACACCATCTCCTTCGGAGGGGACGTGCACTTCGAGGGGGTGCTGCGCAGCAGGCTCAACGCCAACCCGAAGACCGCCCTCGGCCCCATCGCCAAGGTGCTCGGCGCCGCCGACATCGCGATGGTGAACCTGGAGACCGCGATCACCACCGGCGGGACCCCGGCGCCGGGCAAGCAGTACACCTTCCGCGCCCCGGCCAGCGCGCTGACCGCGCTGAAGGCGGCGGGGGTCGACGTGGCGTCCATGGCCAACAACCACGGCATGGACTACATGCAGAGCGGCCTGGCCGACTCGCTGGCCGCGATCAAACGTTCCAGGTTCCCGGTCGTCGGCATCGGCAGGAACGCCGCCGAGGCCTACAAGCCGTGGCGGACCACGGTGAACGGCAACCGGGTGGCCGTCATCGGCGCGACCCAGGTGCTCGACGCCGAGTTCATCCAGGCGTGGACCGCCACCGACCAGCAGGGCGGTCTGGCCTCCGCCAAGAACGAGGCACGGCTGCTGCAGGAGGTGCGCAAGGCGCGCAAGAACTCCGACACGGTGATCGTCCACCTGCACTGGGGCACCGAGCTGCAGAAGTGCCCGAACGAGGCCCAGCGCTCACTGGCCCCCAAGCTGGTCGCGGCGGGCGCCGACGTCGTGGTCGGCGGGCACGCGCACATCCTGCTCGGCAGCGGCTACCTCGGCAGGGGCTACGTCAACTACGGCATGGGCAACTTCGTCTTCTACAACTGGGGGCCGGAGACCGGCAGGACCGGTGTCCTCACCCTGACGATCAACGGGCGCCGGGTGATCAAGGATCGCTGGACCCCGGCGACCATCCAGGGCGGCGTCCCCGTCCCGGTCACCGGTGTGAACGGACAGCGGGCGACGGCGAACTGGAAGGCGCTGCGCGGCTGCACGGGCCTGACGCCGACCCCGAGCTGACCCCCCGGACGGGCCGGAAATTGACAGGGCTCATACGGGATGTACGGGGAAAATCATGCGATTGACAGAGAGAACCTGACCGGAAGGGGGACGGGCGGGCAAGATGGGTGGGTGACCATGCCTGCCGAGGAGACATGTGAGGCCCCGCTGCGGCGCCAGCCGACCCAGCGACGCAGCGCACGCCGTGTCGAGAAGATGCTCGACGCCTGTGCCGAACTGCTGGACGAGATCGGATACGAGGCGCTTTCGACCACCAGGATCGCCGAACGCGCGGGTGTCGCGATCGGTTCGATCTACCAGTTCTTTCCCGACAAGCGGGCCATCACCCAGGCGGTGACCAGGCGCCATGTCGAACGGTTCGTCTCCCGAGTCGGCAGGCGCTTCCTGTCGGAGGACTACGGCGGCTGGTGGGACGCGGTCGACGCGATCATCGACGAGTACGTCGACATGCACAGGACCGTTCCAGGTTTCGGCGTCCTGCACTTCGGCGACGTCGTCGGCCTCAACCTGCTCGACGGGGTCTCCGACAGCAACACGGTGATCGCGGGCAGGCTGCGCGGCCTCCTGCTCCAGGAGTACGGCCTGACCGACAGCGAGGAGCTGGACCTGGCCATCCTCGTCGCGGTCGAGGCCGCCGACGCGGTGCTGAAACTGGCCTTCCGGCGTGACTCCGAGGGCGACCCCCAGATCGTCGCCGAGGCGAAACGCCTGATCAGGGGCTATCTGAACCGTCAGTTCGCCGGAGCCTCCGCCTGAGAGGAGCCGCTCACGGGGTCGGCCGGGGCCCCGTCAGAGGCCCTGTCAGAGGCCCCGCCGGAGGTGCCGGCGGGGGCGTCGGCCGCGGGCTCTTCCTGAGCCGCCGCGCACAGCCGTTCCTGCCGGTGCCTGCGCCGCTGCTCGCGCTCCGCGGCCCGCGCCTGCGCGGCCTCGGTGACCGAGGTCCCCGCAGAGGCCCCTGCCGAGGCGGAAACCCGTGCCCGGGAGACGATCCCCGGGCGGCCGTCGGAGGTGGCGTCGGGCGTCCGGGCGCCGTCGGCGAGGGTTCCGGCCCCTCGCTCCCTGCGGTTGTCCGCCCGCGCCCGCTCTCCGGGGCCGCACAACGTCACGCCCGGTACGGCGACCGTCTCGTTGCGGAACCGTGCCGGGGAGTCCTCCGCCTCGGCCACCGGCGAGATGAGCTGTTCCTGACGTATCCGGCTCTCCAGGGAGACGAGCTCACGATGCGCCCGTTCGACGGCGTCCATCCTCGCCGAGAGGTATCCGGCACACCCCGGGACGATCACGGAGAGTCCCGCGAGGAAGGTCAGAGTGAAGGTTGTCTGCTTGGACATGCCCATCGCAGCCCCTCCGAACATAACGCTCCACGAGCAGGAGACGCCTGCCATATGCCCGCTTTCCTGGCGAAACACGCGCTTGGTAGTCAATCGTTTACAACTGGTGGATGAAGGAATACCTGCCGTTGTGCGGACGAAACCAAGCGCCGCTCGCTACTCTCGCGATGTGGCGCATGTGACACGTGGGCAACTTGATCGGTTGCTTGAGCAGGCACTTTTGGCCGACGATCACGGAGACCTCGCCCGGCGGTTGGAAGGGCTGGTCGAGGAGTACGTGTCCGGAGACATCTCGCGGGCCGCGATCCTGGTGCTCGCCGCCGAGGAGTGGCGGCAGGCCGGGCAGCCGGCCCATGCCCTCGTCTGCTTCCAGCGGGCCGTGGACGACGGTGGGGAGGTGGGCGTCGATCCGAGGGCGGGCATCGCCGACACCCTCTTCGAGCTCGAACGGCCGGACGAGGCACGGCAGGTCATCGAGACGATCAGACATGAGGGGGAGGTGACAGCCGCGACCGCTCTCACGGTCGCCGAGACCCTCGTCGCCTACGGCGATCTGCGGCAGGCGCATCTGTGGGCCACTGAGGGGGCGCACAGGGCGGTGCGGGACAGCGGGGAGCACACGGCTCTACTGCGCACCCGTTACCGGATCAGGGTCGATCTGGGGCTTCCCGAGGACGAGCTGGACGCGCTGCTCGACCTCTCGCGCTGAGGGTCGGGCCGTGGTCCCCGCGCAGAGAGAGCCACGGCCCACAGGTCATCCCAGGCCGCCCAGGCCCAGGAGCGGAAGCAGCGTTCCCAGCGGGGACAGCAGCTGAGGCTTCGGCGCCGGCTTCGGAGCCGCGGGCCGGGTGGCGGGCGGCTGGACGTACTGCTCCGGCTCGGCCGAGGGGCGCTCGTCGCCGATCTCCCTGGCCGAGGCGGGGCGGGGCAGCGGCGTCAGCTCGTAGGGGTTGTCCGACCGGCCGTGGGTCTCCGGTGGCACGGGGGCCGACTGCGGACGGCCGGCGTTGACGTTCTTGCGCGTCTCGCCGACGCTCACACCGTAGGCGGGTGGGTCGGACAGGTTGCCCTCGGCGACGCTGACCGACTGGGTCCTGGCGGACTCAGTGGCGTTCTTGGCGAAGTTGCTGTACTTGGGGTCCATGATGCCCTCGGCGGCGACGACCTCGTTCACCAGACCGAAGAGGTTCTTGGCGAACGAGAGCGCGTTCGCCGCCTGAGGGGCTATCACCTTGTCGGTGACCCGCAGTGGAGCCTTCCCGGCCGCGAGCCCGTTGGCGACCGTCGTCCGCTGCGCGTCCAGGAAATCGTTGGTTCCCTCACAGACCGTCGGTGCGGTCCCGGGCGCCTGCAGCAGGCATGGCACCAGCGAGTCCACGACGGAGGCCGAAGCAGCCGCCGGAAGTCCGAACCCGGCCGCGAGTCCACCGACGAGGGCGGTGCTGAGCACCGCCCCCGCGAGGATCCCGCGGGTCTTGCGTGACCCGTTCGACATGCGCGTCTCCCTGTTACTTTCGGTTGTCGGAAGAATGCTGAAAGTAACAGGAAGAGCCCTGCGCCGGGAGCGTTTGGACCGATGCTGGTCAAACTCTTGCCGACGGTCCCACGACCAGGGTGTCCCCCTTCTCGTCGAGATCGACCAGAACCTCGTCACCGTCCTGGATCTCCCCGGCCAGCACCTTCTTGGCCAGCGTGTCGCCGATCGCCGACTGCACCAGACGGCGTAGCGGACGCGCGCCGTACAGGGGGTCGTAGCCGGTCAGCGCCAGCCAGTCACGCGCGGCCGGGGTGACCGTCAGCGTCAGCCTCCGGTCGGCAAGGCGCCTGGCCAGGTGGGCCACCTGCAGGTCGACGATCCTGGACAGCTCCTCGGTGCCGAGCGCGTCGAACAGGATGACCTCGTCGAGCCGGTTGAGGAACTCCGGCTTGAAGGAACTCCTGACCGTGTCCAGCACCGCCTTGCGCTGGGTCTCCTTGTCGAGGCCCGGGTCCACCAGGAACTGCGAGCCGATGTTGGAGGTGAGGATCAGGATCACGTTGCGGAAGTCGACGGTCCTGCCCTGCCCGTCGGTCAGCCGCCCGTCGTCGAGCACCTGGAGCAGGATGTCGAAGACCTCGGGGTGGGCCTTCTCCACCTCGTCGAGCAGCACCACGCCGTACGGCCTGCGCCGGACCGCCTCGGTGAGCTGGCCGCCCTCCTCGTAGCCGACGTAGCCGGGAGGGGCGCCCACGAGACGCGCCACACTGTGCTTCTCGCCGTACTCGCTCATGTCGATGCGGACCATCGCCCGCTCGTCGTCGAACAGGAAGTCGGCCAGCGACTTGGCGAGCTCGGTCTTGCCGACGCCGGTCGGGCCGAGAAACAGGAAGCTGCCGGTCGGCCGGTCGGGGTCGGCGATGCCCGCGCGGGCGCGCCGTACGGCGTCGGAGACCGCCTGCACGGCCTGACGCTGGCCGATCAGGCGCCTGCCGAGCTCGTCCTCCATGCGCAGCAGCTTGGAGCTCTCGCCTTCGAGCAGACGGCCGGCGGGGATGCCCGTCCACGAGGAGATGACCTGGGCGATGTCGTCCGGGCCGACCTCCTCCTTGACCATCGGGTCCTCGGGCTGGGAGGCGGCGGTCGCCTCGGCCAGCTCCTCCTCCAGCCTGGGCACCTCGGCGTACATCAGCCGGGAGGCGGCCTCGAAGTCGCCGTCGCGCTGGGCGCGTTCGGCGGCGCCGCGCACCTCGTCGAGCTTCTTCTTCAGGTCGCCGACCCGGTTCAGGCCCGCCTTCTCCCGCTCCCAGCGGCCGACCAGGCCGTTGAGCTCCTCCTGCCGGTCGGCGAGCTCCCTGCGCAGCCGTTCGAGGCGCTGCAGGCTGCTCTCGTCGGTCTCCTTGGCGAGCGCCAGCTCCTCCATCTTCATCCGGTCCACGTTCCGCTGGAGCTGGTCGATCTCCACGGGACGGGAGTCGATCTCCATGCGCAGCCGGGAGGCGGCCTCGTCGACGAGGTCGATCGCCTTGTCCGGCAGGAACCGGGAGGTGATGTAGCGGTCGGACAGCGCCGCGGCGGCCACCAGCGCGCCGTCGGCGATCTGCACCTGGTGGTGGGCCTCGTAGCGGCCCTTGAGGCCGCGCAGGATCGCGATGGTGTCCTCGACGGTCGGCTCGCCGACGTAGACCTGCTGGAAACGCCGTTCGAGGGCGGGGTCCTTCTCGATCCGCTCACGGTACTCGTCGAGCGTCGTCGCGCCGATCATCCGCAGCTCGCCGCGGGCCAGCATGGGCTTGAGCATGTTGCCCGCGTCCATGGCGCCCTCGGCCGCGCCCGCGCCGACCATGGTGTGCAGCTCGTCGATGAAGGTGATGACCTGCCCGTCGCTCTCCTTGATCTCGCCGAGCACGGCCTTGAGGCGCTCCTCGAACTCACCGCGGTACTTCGCCCCGGCGACCATCGCGCCCAGGTCGAGCGCGACCAGGCGCTTGTCGCGCAGGCTTGAGGGCACGTCGCCCGCAACGATCCGCTGGGCCAGCCCCTCGACGACGGCGGTCTTGCCGACGCCGGGCTCACCGATCAGCACCGGGTTGTTCTTGGTCCTGCGGCTGAGCACCTGGATCACTCTGCGGATCTCCGAGTCACGGCCGATCACCGGGTCCAGCTTGCCCGCCCTGGCTCGCTCGGTCAGGTCGACGCCGTACTTCTCCAGCGCCTGGTAGGTGTCCTCGGGTGTCTCGCTGGTCACCCTGGCGTGCCCGCGAACCTTCTCGAAGGCGTCGAGCAGGGCGTTCGGGGTCGCCCCGTTGCGCCTGAGCAGCTCGGCGACCGGGCCGCCGTCCGCGGCGAGGCCGACCAGGAGGTGCTCGGTCGAGACGTACAGGTCCTCAAGCTGGGTCGCCCGCTGGGCGGCGATGTTCAGCACCGTCAGCAGCTGCCGCGAGCTGGACGGGGCGCTGACCGTCGAACCCTGCGCCTTCGGCAGGGCCGCCAGCTGCGTCTCCGCCTCGGTGCGCAGCTTCTTCCAGTCGGCGCCGACGGCCTCAAGCAGGGGTACGGCGGTGCCGCCGGTCTGGGCGAGCAGCGAGGTGAACAGGTGGGCGGGGGCGACCTCGGGGTTGCCCTCGGCGGCCGCCCGCCTGATCGCTGAGGAGAGAGCCTCCTGGCTCTTCTGGGTGAGCTTGTAGTCCATGCTTGTCTGCCTTGCTCCGTTCGGCGGCTACGGCGCCGGGCGGGCCGGCGCGATGATGTCCCCCCGGCCTTCGAGTTGGAGTGTCAGGCGGGCGGCAGTTGGTACTGGATCAGGGCGCGGATCATGGCCATCTCCGCGCGCAGGCGATGGTTCTCGTCACGAAGGCGCAGTGCCTCGGTCTCCAGCGCCAGGATGCGTTTGATGCCCGCGAGGTTGATGCCCTCCTCCTGGGAGAGCCGCTGGACCTCGCGGAGCATGACGATGTCGCGTGTCGAGTACAGGCGTCCGCGCCCCGCCGTACGGCCCGGACTGACCAGGCCGAGACGGTCGTACTGGCGCAGGGTCTGGGGATGGAGGCCGGACAGCTGGGCCGCCACCGAGATCACATATACGGGGGTGTCGTCCGACAGGTCGAAGTAGTTGGCGTCCATGGCTACTCGCTTCTGGCCAGTTCGATGAGCTCGGCTCTGGGGTCACCACCAGCCGTCGCGTCGCGGAAGTCCTCAAGGGCCCCCCTGGCCTTGTCCTCCAGCTGTTGAGGCACCAGGACCTCGACCGTGACGAGCAGGTCGCCCTTCGTGCCGTCCTTGCGGGCCACACCCCTGCCCCGCACCCGGAAGGTGCGGCCGTTGGGCGTGCCCTCGGGGATGCGCAGTGTGACCGGCAGCCCCTTCAGGATCGGCACCTTGATCTCGGCCCCGAGCGCCGCCTCGGTGAAGGTGACGGGCACGGTGATCGTCAGATTCTCGCCGGTCCTGCCGAAGACAGGGTGCGGCTTGACGTGGATCTGGACGTACAGGTCACCGGCGGGACCGCCGTTCTCGCCCGGTGCGCCCTTGGCCTTGATCTTGATGCGCTGACCGTCTCCGACCCCCGCCGGGATGCGCGCCTGGATCGTCCGGGTGCTCTTGCCCCGTCCGCTGCCCTCGCAGACCTCGCACGGGTTGTCGACCAGCAGCCCCCTGCCCTTGCAGTCACGGCACGGCTCGGAGAAGGCGAAGTTGCCGAGGTTCCTGCTGGCCGCCCCGGTGCCCTCGCAGGTCGGGCAGACCCTCGGGGTCGTCCCGGCCTTCGCCCCCGTGCCCGCGCAGGCCGTACAGGCCGAGGAACTGGTCAGGCGGAGCGAGACCGTGGTCCCCTCGACCGCCTGGCCGAAGGAGAGCGTGACCTCGGACTCGATGTCCTGGCCACGCCGCGCCCTCGTGGTCGTCCCCCCGGAGCGCTGGGCGCCACCCCGGTTGAAGATGCCTCCGAAGATGTCGCCGATGCCACCCCCGCCGCCCGTGCCGCCCTGCTGGGTGCCTCCGAACAGGTCTCCCAGGTCGAAGGGGAACCCACCCCCACGCGAGGCCCCCCCGGCCCCCGCGTAGCCGCCGAGTCCTGATCCGAACAGCGTCCGCGCCTCGTCGTACTCCTTGCGGCGCTTGGTGTCGGACAGGATGTCGTAGGCCTCGGAGACCTCCTTGAACTTCGACTCGGTCTCCGTGCTGCCTTGGTTGGCGTCCGGGTGGTACTGCCTGGCCAGCTTCCGGTACGCCTTCTTGATCTCTTCGGCGGTGGCGGTCTTGGGCACACCAAGGACGGCGTAGTAGTCCTTCTCCAGGTAGTCCTTGGTGCTCATCTCAGTTCCTTTTCAGATCTCAGATACGGGGGGTTCAGCTGTCGCTCGCGACAGGCTCTTCTTCGGGCTCGGCGACCGAGACCCGCGCGGGGCGGAGCACGCGGTCGCCGATTCGGTAGCCGGGCTGCAGGATCTCCACGCAGGTCGGCTCGGTGACATCGGGGGAGTAGCTGTGCATGAGGGCCTCGTGCACCGTCGGGTCGAAGGGCTCGCCCTTGGTCCCGAAGGCGCTCAGCCCCAGCTTGCCCGTCGCGACCTCCAGCGACTCGCTCACCTTGGCGAAACCGCCGGTGAGCTCGCCGTGGTCGCGGGCCCTGCCGATGTCGTCGAGAACCGGGAGCAGCTCGGTCAGCACACCGGCCACCGCCTGTTCCTTGATCAGGGTCCTGTCTCGATCGACCCGCTTGCGGTAGTTGGAGTACTCCGCCTGGAGACGCTGCAGGTCCGCGGTGCGCTCGGCGAGCTGGATCGCCAGCTCGGCCGAGGCCAGGTCGGCGGCCGGAGCGGGCTGTTCGGCCTGCTCCTTGACCTGCTCACCGTCCGCCGCGCGCGCCTGCCCCGTCTCGGGGTCGATCTTGCGGTTGTCGCGGATCACCGGCTCCTGCTCGGAACCGTTCTCACGCGTGTTCACGCTCGTGCTCCCCTCGGCCTGCGACGTCACTTCGCGCCGTTGTCGCGCTTCGGCTCGTCGTCCACGATCTCAGCCTCGACCACGTCGTCGTCGGCCTTCTGGCCGTCGGCGCCCGCGGCGCCCGCCGCACCGGCCTGGCCCTCGGAGGCCTGGGACTGGGCGTAGATGGCGGAACCCATCTTCTGGCTGACCGTGGCGAGCTTCTCCGCGGAGGCGCGGATCGTCGCCGAGTCGGTGCCCTCAAGGGACTTCTTCAGCTCGGTGAGGGCCTCGTTGACCTCGTTCTTGATGTCGTCGGGGACCTTCTCCGCGTTCTCGCCGAGGAACTTCTCGGTCTGGTAGACCAGCGACTCGGCGTTGTTGCGGGTCTCGGCCTCCTCGCGGCGGCGCTTGTCCTCCTCGGCGTAGGACTCGGCCTCGCGCATCATGCGCTCGATGTCGTCCTTCGGCAGCGCGGAGCCGCCGGTGATGGTCATCGTCTGCTCCTTGCCGGTGCCGAGGTCCTTGGCGGAGACGTTGACGATGCCGTTGGCGTCGATGTCGAAGGTGACCTCGATCTGCGGGATGCCGCGCGGCGCCGGGGCGATGCCGGTCAGCTCGAAGGTGGCCAGCTTCTTGTTGTAGGCCGCGATCTCACGCTCGCCCTGGTAGACCTGGATCTGCACCGACGGCTGGTTGTCCTCGGCCGTGGTGAAGACCTCCGAGCGCTTGGTGGGGATCGTGGTGTTGCGCTCGATGATCTTGGTGAAGATGCCGCCCTTGGTCTCGATGCCCAGCGACAGCGGGGTCACGTCGAGCAGCAGGACGTCCTTGACCTCACCCTTGAGCACACCGGCCTGCAGGGCGGCGCCGATGGCCACGACCTCGTCCGGGTTGACGCCCTTGTTGGGGTCCTTGCCGCCGGTCAGCTCCTTGACGAGCTCGGCGACCGCGGGCATACGGGTCGAGCCGCCGACGAGGACCACGTGGGCGATGTCGGAGACCTTGATGCCGGCGTCCTTGACGACCTGGTTGAACGGGCCCTTGCACCGCTCAAGCAGGTCGGCGGTCAGCCGCTGGAACTCGGCCCGGGTGAGCTTCTCGTCCAGGTGCAGCGGACCCTCGGCGGAGGCCGTGATGTAGGGAAGGTTGATCGAGGTCTCGGACTGGCTGGACAGCTCGATCTTGGCCTTCTCGGCGGCCTCGCGCAGACGCTGCAGGGCCATCTTGTCCTTGGTCAGGTCGACGCCGTGCGCGTTCTTGAAGCGGTTGGCCAGCTCGTCGACGACGCGCTGGTCCCAGTCGTCACCACCGAGGTGGTTGTCGCCGCTGGTGGCCTTGACCTCGACGAAGCCGTGGCCGTCCTCCTGGCCGACGTCGAGCAGGGACACGTCGAAGGTGCCGCCACCGAGGTCGAAGACGAGGATGGTCTCGTCCTTCTCCTTGTCGAGACCGTAGGCGAGCGCGGCCGCCGTCGGCTCGTTGATGATGCGCAGCACGTTGAGGCCGGCGATGGTGCCCGCCTCCTGGGTGGCCTGACGCTGGGCGTCGTTGAAGTAGGCCGGGACGGTGATCACCGCGTCGGTGATCTTCTCGCCCAGGTAGGCCTCGGCGTCCTGCTTGAGCTTCTGCAGGACGAAGGCGCTGATCTGCTGCGGGGAGAACTTCTTGCCGTCGATCTCCTGAGCCCAGGTGGTGCCCATCTCGCGCTTGACCGAGCGGATGGTCCGGTCGACGTTGGTGACGGCCTGCCGCTTGGCGACCTCACCAACGAGGACTTCACCGTTCTTCGCGAAGGCGACCACGGACGGGGTGGTCCGCGAGCCCTGAGCGTTGGCGATGACCGTGGGCTCACCGCCTTCGAGAATCGAGACGACGGAGTTGGTCGTCCCCAGGTCGATACCTACCGCACGTGCCATGAGTACGTCCTTGTAGTCAAAGTTGAGTGGGTCAGACTCATAGTGGAGCTTCGAGTGGTGTTTGTCAAACGACTTGAGTCTATGCCGCTCAACCCTTGGGCGCGTGAAAGGGTTCCCGGAATCCGGGAAACAACGGGCGATCCACATCCCCCAACGAAGGAACACGCATGATCGCTCCCGGGACGGCCCCGACATGATCGACCCCTCCGATGTGGACCTGGCGGAGGGGGTCGGGGAGGCATTCGACCGGGTCTTCGACGCCCACTTCGCCGAGATCCACCGCTATGTCGCCAGACGTCTGGACACCGACGCCGCCGACGATCTCGCGGCGGACACCTTCCTGATCGCCTTCCGCGACCGCCACCGCTTCGACGCGGCCAGGGGTGCCGTCAGACCGTGGCTGTACGGCATCGCCACCAACCTCGTCGCCAGGCATCGGCGCCAGGAGGTACGCCGTTGGAAGGCGCTCAGCCGTACCGGCACCCCGTGGGGGCGGGCGCACGAGGGACACGAGGACGCGGTGGCGGCGAGGGTCACCGCGGAGCAGGTGACGGGCAGGCTCGCGGGGGCGCTCGCCGGTCTGGCCAAGCGGGACCGCGACGTGGTGTTGCTCCTGGCGCTCGGCGGCCTGGCGCACGCCGAGGTCGCCGAGGCGCTCGGCATCCCCTACGGAACCGTGGCCTCCCGGCTGAACCGGGCCCGCAAACAGCTACGCAAGGCACTGGGCGGCGTCAACCCGCTGGAGGAGGCCCACGATGGATGAGATCACCCTGATGGCGTCCCACCTGCCCGACGCGCCGCCGCCCACGCCCGAGATCGTGGCCCGTGCCAGGGCGCGCCTGAAGGACCCCGGGACCCGTACGGCCAGGGCCGGGGCGCGGCGATGGACACCGGTCGCCGGGGTGGCCACCGCGACCGTGGCGGTCGCGGTGGCGGTCACGGTCGTCGTGTCCGGCCTGGGCGACGCCGTACCGCCGACCGTGGTGGTCCCGGCGAAGGGAGGGCAGGTCCTCCTGGACCTCGCGGACAAGGTGGAGAAGGCTCCGGTGGGGACCGGTGCCTACTGGCGGCGCCGTTCCGTCGTCGGGTCGCTCTTCCCGTCGGACGCCGTCTCCAGCGGTGTCGTGATCAACACCTACGACGTCGTGCTCTGGGCACCGCGGAAGCCCGATGATCCCACCCTCGTCATCTCCGAGGCGCAGCCGAAACGCTCCCTGGTCCTGCCGCGTGGAAAGGCGCGCAAGCCGTGGAACCCGGCCGAGAAGTACGACTACACGCTGGGTGATATGTCGAACATGTGTGGATACTCCTGGAACACCGGGCCCGGGAGGATCCTGTACGACCACAGGGCGGCCGAGCTGACCTTCGCCGAACTGCAGGCGCTGCCGACGGACCCGGCGGCGCTGCTCGAACGGCTGAGGACCCTGCGGACCCGCCCGCGCCAGGCGCCCCCCGTCTCAGGAAGGGCGGCGCGGAGGGAGGTGCCGAAGGACGCGGGGGAGGAGGAGTACCTGAGCCTCGCCGCGGTCTCGCTGCTGGATCTGCCGAGCCCTCCCGCCCTGCGGGCCGCGGCGCTGCGGATCCTCGCGGGCCGTCCCGGCACGGAGGTCGTCGGGGAGGTCGTCGACGCGCTGGGCCGTACCGAGGTGGCCGTGCGGATCAACGCCGACCGGCCGTCCAAGGTCAGGATTCCCACCGACTACCAGATCATGGTCGACCCCCGGACGGGGGAGCTGGCCGGGGACAGGAGCACCGCGGTGACGAACCGTGGCGGGCTGCCCCGGGGCACGGTGCTCGACTACACGGCCTACACCGAGCAGGGCTGGACCGACGAGCGGCCCGCCCGGCCCGGCGGGTGCAGGCGGGTGGCGAACGTTCCCTGACGCAGGGTCAGTTCTTGGGCTTGGAGGCGGGCTTGGCGCCGTCCACGACCTTGCGGTGCCCGAGGGGGGCCTTGAGCTTGACGGTCGTCACCTTCTTGATGGCGATGTCGATGCAGACCGGGTTCTGGATCCTGCCGCTCTGGCCCTCCCAGAGGGTGACGGTCACCCGCTTGGAGGTCTGTTTGACGGTCACCCGGTCGAGCACCTGGCAGGGCTCGACCCCGGACCACCAGACGACCCGCAGGCTCCGGCCGTCCTTCGACGGCTTGGCGGACAGCCAGGCCACCTTGTGCGGGCCGATGGCGTGGCCCTCCGGCTTGACCGGCTTGGGGGCGCCCTTTTCTGTCGGTTCGACCCTGGGGGCGACGGTGTGGCCCACCGAGAGGGAGGGGACGGCGCCGCCCGCGGCGCCCGCGGGAGCCTCGGGGACGACGGCGCCGCTCTGGACGCTCTGGGTACCGCAGGCCGCCGTCAGCAGCAGGCCTCCGGCCAGGACGGGAATCACGATCCTACGCATAACCCTGTCAACGGATCACGGCGCCGTACGGTTCAACCACCCGCGTCGTGGCTCGTCAGGGCTGCCCTTAGGCTGGTCATCCGCTTCTCCTCATGCAAGGTGCGTTGACGTGATCGCGATTCTGGGAACCGGGAAGATGGGCGAGGCCCTGCTGTCGGGCCTGCTGCGGGCCGGGTTCGAGCCGGACGAGGTGCTGGCGACGGCGCGGCGCCCTGAGCGGGCCGCCGACCTCGGTAAGCGGTACGGCGTGCGCATCGTGACCAACGCCGAGGCCGCGGAGAGCGCCGAGACGATCATCCTCGCGGTCAAGCCGCAGGACATGGGCTCCCTGCTGACCGAGATCGCCCCGCACGTCTCCGCGGACCGGCTGGTGATCTCGGCGGCGGCGGGCATCACGACCTCGTTCGTGGAGTCGAGGCTGGCCGGCGACGTCCCGGTCGTGCGGGTCATGTCGAACACCCCGGTGCTGGTCGACGAGGCGATGAGCGTGATCTCCGCGGGCGCCCACGCCGCCGAGGAGCACCTGCGGCTGACCGAGGACCTGCTGCGGCCGGTCGGCAAGGTGCTGCGCATCCCCGAGTCCCAGCAGGACGCCGCGACCGCGCTGTCCGGCAGCGGCCCGGCCTACTTCTTCTATCTCGTCGAGGCCATGGTCGACGCGGGCATCCTGCTCGGCATGCCCCGCTCCGCCGCCCTCGACATGGTCACCCAGTCGATCGTCGGCGCGGCCATCATGCTCCGTGACTCCGGCGAGCACCCGGTGATCCTCCGCGAGGCGGTCACCTCGCCGGGCGGCACGACCATCGCGGCCATCGCCGAGCTGGAGCGTCACAGCGTCCGCGCGGCCTTCCTGGCCGCCATCGAGGCCGCCAGGGACCGAAGCCGTCAGCTCGCCGGTGGGTGATATCCCCTATTAGTCAGTAAAGTTTCCTTTTCTTGCGATAAGCGGCATCATCTCCACGGAAGCCTCGGGGAGTGATGTGATGGGCGGGCAAGCCGTACGAGCCGTCGGCCAGGGGGAACGGGAGAGACCCGCGGTCTGGTCGCGGGGTTTCGGCCTCTTCTTCACCGCCCGTTCGGTCTCCATGCTCGGCAGCGCGATGGTGCCGATCGCGACCGCGCTCGGCGTCGGCGGCCTGGGGTACGGCCCGACCGGCGTCGGGCTGGCACTGGCCGCCTGGATGGCACCGGTCGCGCTGCTGATCCTGTTCGGCGGGGTGTTCGCCGACAGGTTCACCCCGCGCCGCATGATGATCGGCGCGGACGTCGTCAGGGTCGTGACCCAGGCGCTGCTGGCCTCGCTGTTCGTCTTCGGCACCCCCACGCTGTGGCAGGTGCTGGTCATCTCGGCGATCAACGGCGCCGCGGCCGCCATGTACCAGCCCGGCGTCGCCAGCACGATCCCCAGGGTGGCCAGGGACGTGCAGCGGGCCAACGCCACCCTGCGCGTCTCCGAGTCGATCATGATGCTGGTCGGGCCGGGGGTCGCCGGGGCCGTCGCGGGCTTCGTCAACGTCGGGGTGGTCTTCGCGCTCGACGCCGTGGGGTTCGCGATCAGTGCCACCTGCCTGCTCCTGATGCGTCTGCCCCCGGGCTCCCCGGTCGTCGCCGAGGAGTCGATGTGGCGCAACCTGCGCGGCGGCTGGCTGGAGTTCCGGTCCAGGACCTGGATGTGGTCGGTGATCCTGGTCTGGATCATCTTCGGCGCCACCCTGTTCGGCCCGCTGATCCCGCTGGGCTCTGTGCTTATCGGCGGCAGGCTGGGGGACCAGGCGTACGGACTGGTCATGTCGGCCTCGGGCGCGGGCACGATCCTGGGCGGCCTGCTCGCGATGCGGGTGCGTCCCGCCCGCCCGCTGATGGCCGGGGCGATCGGCATGTTCGGCTTCGCGCTCGAACCGCTGACGATCGCGATCGGGGCGCCGCTGGGGGTTCTGATGGCCGGGCACGTGGTCGGCGGCGTCGGCTGGGCGTTCTGGTCGGTCATGTGGGCCACGAGCATCCAGACGCAGGTGCCTCCGGAGGCGCTCAACCGGGTCACCGCCTACGAGGTCGGCGGTTCGACGCTCGCCGTACCGGTCGGGCAGGTGCTCGCCGGGCCTCTCGCCGGGGTGTTCGGCGCGCGGGAGACGCTGGCCGTCTCCGCGGTGGTCGCGGTGTGCGGCTGCGTCTGCCTGCTGCTGGTGCCCGCGGTCAGGAGACTGCGCAGGGTCGCCGAGGTCGTGCCCGCCTGAGGGTCCGAGGCGGGGTGCCTGTCCGAGGGGCCGCCTGGGGGCCGTCAGAGGCCGGATGGGTCTGTGCGTCTGCACGTGCGGTAACGTCGGCCGGGGTGGGGAGATCCGGGGGCGGGGCCGTACCGGAGCGCCCGTTTCTCGCGTCGCGGTCGAACAGGGAGGGCGCATGAGCCGGTCCGTGAGGGTCGTCTGGGACGACGCGCTCACCGGATACGACTTCGGGCCGGGGCATCCGCTCGCGCCCGTGCGGGTCGAGCTGACCATGGCGCTGGCCAGGGAGCTGGGCGTGCTCGACGCCGTCGAGGTGGCCGGTTGTGTGGCCGCGACCGACGACGAGCTGGCGATGGTCCACGGGCGCGGCTACATCGAGGCCGTCAGGCGGGCCTCCGCGGAGGGGCGCCCCGACCGGGCCCACGGGATCGGCACCGAGGACACCCCGGCCTTCGCCGGGATGCACGAGGCCTCCGCGCTGATCACCGGTGCCACCCTCGCCGCGGCCCGCGCCGTGTGGCACGGCGAGGCCGAGCACGCGGTCAACGTCGCCGGCGGGCTGCACCACGCGATGCCCGACGCGGCGAGCGGGTTCTGCGTCTACAACGACCCGGCGGTGGCGATCGCCTGGCTGCTGGCCCAGGGCGCGACCCGGGTGGCCTACGTCGATGTGGACGTGCACCACGGCGACGGGGTCCAGGCCGCCTTCTACGACGACCCCAGGGTGCTGACGATCAGCCTGCACGAGAGCCCCCGCACGCTCTTCCCCGGGACGGGCTTCCCCGACGAGCGCGGGGCGGAGGGGACGGCGGTCAACGTCGCGCTGCCCGCCGGATGCGGGGACATCGGCTGGCTGAGGGCCTTCGGCGCGGTCGTGCCGCCGCTGCTGCGGGAGTTCGCCCCCGAGGTCCTGGTCACCCAGCACGGCTGCGACAGCCACGCGCTGGACCCGCTGGCCCACCTCATGCTCAGCCTGGACGGCCAGCGCGCCGCCTACGCCGCCCTGCACGAGCTGGCGCACGAGACCGCGGGAGGGCGCTGGGTCGTCACCGGCGGCGGAGGATACGAGCTGGTCCGGGTGGTGCCCAGGGCCTGGACCCACCTGATCGCCGAGGTCTCCGGTCACCCGCTCGACCCGGAGACCGAGACGCCTCCCGGCTGGCGGCGGTTCGTCGCCGAGCGCACGGGGGAGACGGCGCCGCTCACGCTGACCGACGGCAGGAACCCGGAATTTCGGGATTTTTCTGCTGGTTATGATCCAGCAGACCCGATCGACAGAGCCATCATGGCGACAAGGAAGGCCATCTTCCCCTTCCACGGACTGGACCCCCTCCCATGACCGTGACGGTGGGAGATCACGCCGAGACAGGAGGGGAAGGACGGATGAGCGACCGGCGGCCGATGACACGTGAGAGCCTCCGCGCGCACCTGGTCCGCACCCGCATCGCCGGGGACGTGGCCACCAGCAGGGAGAACAACCTCGACCACTACCGGGCACTGGCCGAGCGGGAGCCGCGCCACCTGTTCGGGCTGAGGCCGGAGGGCCGCTGGGACGAGCGGGACGTCCTCGAACTGATGGCCAAGTCCGCCGGGGTCGTGGCCGACCCCGACCACCGCGACGGCCAGGACACCATCGACCCCGACCTGACGATCGACGCCGTCGAGGCGATGGGAGACACGATCGCCGGGGCGCTGCGCGTCGGCTCGCCGAGGGTGCTGATCGCCACCGGCCACCCGACCGGGCTGCTGGCCGTGCACCTGGTGCTGGCCGGGCTGCTCAGCAGGCATGGCGCGACGCTGCTCGACCCGGCTGAGGGCTGGTCCCACCGCAGCCCCGCCTCGGGCCGCAAGCACGAGATCCGCTACCTGGGCGGTGTCGCCATGGTCGCGGACCGGGGCAACTTCGCGCACACCCACGACGCGGCCCCCATGGAGGCCATGCTCGCCGAACTCGGCGACGGGCGGCCGGACCTGGTGATCGCCGACCACGGCTGGGCCGGGGCGGCAGGGGAGGCGGGCGTCCTCACGGTCGGTTTCGCCGACAGCAACGACCCCGCGCTCTTCGTCGGCGAGGCCGAGGGGAAGATCGCGGTCACCGTGCCCCTTGACGACAACGTGCTACCGAGGTATTACGCTCCGCTGACGGACCATCTGATCGAGAGAGTCGTACGGGCTCTCTGAGACGGGCGTTGCACGAATCGGCCCGACCCTTACGTGCTTTTCGCGCCTGCATTCCATCTGCCTCGCCACCCGTTTGCCAAATTTTTGGCCGTTGTGGGCGACTCTGAGAAGAGACAGTTGGTCCGTTCCAAGACCAGGGGGAGAGGTGGGTTCCGGCTGCTGGCCAGCGTTTTCTTCCGTTTCGCTGACGTGGGACTGCGAAGACTGAGACAGTGGGGGGTTTGCACACTCGGAGTCCCGTCTTACGCTGACGGCAGTACACGTGCGTGAGCAATGGCACCAGTGGGGATAACCCGGAAACACGTGCGGAAGAGGCGTCCGATGGGTGCAGGCGAAAGACCTCTCAGTGAGGTGAAGTTCCTGACGGTGGCCGAAGTGGCCACTGTCATGAGGGTGTCCAAGATGACGGTGTACCGACTCGTGCATTCGGGCGAGCTGCCGGCCATCCGGGTCGGCCGATCCTTCAGAGTGCCGGAGCAGGCGGTCCACGACTATCTCAGGGACGCCTACATCGAGGCTGGTTGAAGCGGTGCGAGCCCGACGGGTGAGCCCGGCGGCCGGGGTCCTGGGTGACCCGGCCACCGGGTGAGCGAAGACGGGCGAACGGCCGACGGGTTCCGGTCCCCGGGTGAGATCCGGTGACGGGAACCCGGCCTTCGACAAGACGACGGTGGGGTAGCGGCGTGCGCGTCACGCCGTGAGTTCCGGTACCCGGGCTCCCCCCAGGGGGCGATCTACCACGGATCGCCGGTAGTCTGTTGAGCCGGTGTGCTCGCGCGCACCGGTCTGACAAACTCGGCTACCAGCTACCTGGGGGTCCCGTGGGCTCTGTGATCAAGAAGCGCCGTAAGCGCATGGCGAAGAAGAAGCACCGTAAGCTGCTCAAGAAGACCCGCATCCAGCGGCGTAACAAGAAGTAGCGACGCGGATCTGCGAGGCGCCGATGACCCATACCGTGCTTGTCACCGGGGTCTCGCGCCACATCGGCGCCCGAGTGGCGAGCGTTCTCGCGGCTGACCCGGCCATCGACCGGGTCATCGGAGTGGACACGGTGCCGCCGCCCTCGCTCTCACGTGATGGCGGCGTACCTCCCGGCCGGACGGAGTTCGTCCGTGTCGATCTGCGCAGCCCCGACATCGCCCAGGTGATCGCGGCCGCCGACATCGACACTGTGGTCCACATGAGCCTGGTCAGCGCTCCCTCGCGGAGCGGTGGCAGGGCCCTCATGAAAGAGCACAACGTCATCGGCACCATGCAACTGCTCGGTGCCTGTCAGCGGTCCGCGACGGTCCGCCGTGTCGTGATCCGCTCGACCACGGCGGTGTACGGTTCCTCCCCGCACGACCCGGCGGTCTTCGCCGAGGACAGCGATCCCGGCGAGCACCCGGGCCATGGCTACGCCAAGGACGCCTCAGAGGTCGAGGGCTACGTCCGTGGCTTCGCCAGGCGACGCGCGGACGTGGTCGTCTCGACACTCAGGTTCGCCAACTTCATGGGACCGGGCATCGACTCGCCCCTGACGCGTTACCTCACCCAGCCGGTCCTGCCGACCGTGCTCGGTTTCGACCCCCGGCTGCAGTTCGTCCACGAGGACGACGCCGTCGAGGTGCTCAGGCGGATGGCCACCGAGGACCACCCCGGAACGTTCAACGTGGCCGGGGACGGTGTGCTGCTGCTGTCCCAGTGCGCCCGCAGGGCGGGCCTGCCGACGATCCCGCTGCCCTCACCGGCCTTCCGGCTCATGGGCGACCTGGTCAAGGGCACGGGGCTGACCGGCTACTCCGCCGAGCAGGTGCGCCTGATGCGTTACGGACGCGTGGTCGACACCACCAGGCTCGCCGCGGAGCTCGGCTGGCGGCCCAAGTTCTCCACCGCCGCCGCGTTCGAGGACTTCGTCCGTTCGCGGGGCCTGCCCTCCCGGCTTCTCCCGACGGCGGCCGGACGGTGAGCGAGAAGGACGACCGCGTCGCGGGACTGCTGGACTTCCTGCGGCGCCGGGTCTCCGGACAGTACGACGTGGACGAGTTCGGCTTCGACCCCGAGCTCACCGACCGGGTGCTGCTCGAACTCATCCGCCCGCTGTACCGGCACTGGTTCCGCGTCCAGACCGTCGGGATGGACAACGTCCCCGACGACTCCGGCGCCCTGGTCGTGGCCAACCACTCGGGCACCGTCCCGCTCGACGCGCTCATGCTCCAGGTGGCGTTGCACGACGAGCACCCGAGCCACCGCGCCGTACGGCTGCTCGGCGCCGACCTGGTCTACCAGCTCCCCGTGCTCGGGCACCTGTCCCGCAAGACCGGGCACACCCTGGCCTGCCCGGAGGACGCCGACCGCCTGCTGCGCAAGGGCGAACTCGTCGGGGTCTTCCCCGAGGGGTTCAAGGGTGTGGGCAAGCCGTTCTCCGAGCGCTACCGGCTGCAGCGCTTCGGCCGTGGCGGGTTCGTCGCCTCGGCCATCAGGGCGGGGGTGCCGATCATCCCCTGCGCGATCGTGGGGGCCGAGGAGATCTACCCCAAGATCGGCGACCTGCGCTTCCTGGCCAGGGCGTTCGGCCTGCCGTACCTGCCGGTCACGCCGTTCTTCCCCTGGCTCGGCCCGCTCGGGCTGGTGCCGCTGCCGTCCAAGTGGGTGATCGGCTTCGGCGAGCCCATCAGGACCGACGAGTTCGCCCCCTCGGACGCCGACGACCCCATGCTGGTCCTCAACCTCACCGACCAGGTTCGTGAGGTCATCCAGCAGCAGCTGAACGAGCTGCGCCTGCGGCGGGGACACGCCTTCCCGCCGTTCCTCTGACCCTCTCGGGTCACCTGGAACGGGTCATCCGGAGCGGGTCACCTGGAGCGGTAGAAACGGCGCAGGGCGACGGCCGCGGCGACTCCGCCCGCGACCGCCCCGGCGCCCGCGGCGATGGGCAGCCCGATCATGGTCGCCTTACGGCCGGTACGGAAGTCCCTGATGTCCCAGCCGTTCTCCCTGGCGTACTCGCGCAGCTCGGCGTCCGGGTTGACCGCGGTCGCGTGACCGACGAGCGAGAGCAGCGGCAGGTCGTTGGCCGAGTCGCTGTAGGCGGAGCAGCGGTCCAGGTCGAGCCCCTCCCGGCGGGCCAGCGCCCGTACGGCCGCCGCCTTGGCGGGACCGTGGAGCAGGTCGCCGACCAGACGCCCGGTGTAGACGCCGTCCCTGGTCTCGGCGACCGTGCCCAGGGCGCCGGTCAGGCCGAGGCGCTGGGCGATGACCCGGGCCAGCTCGACCGGCGTCGCGGTGACCAGCCAGACCCGTCTGCCGGCGTCCAGGTGGCCCTGGGCGAGGGCGCGGGTGCCCGCCCAGATGCGGTCGGCCATCACCTCGTCGTAGATCTCCTCGCCGAGCCTGACGATCTCCTCGACCTTGCTGCCCGCGACGAACGCCAGCGCGGTCTCCCTGGCCTTGGCGATGTGGTCGGGGTTCTCGTCGCCGCGGACGCGGAAGATGACCTGGCCGAGGGCGAACCTGAGCAGGTCCTTGGTGGTGAACAGGCCGCGCGAGGCCAGCCCCCTGGCGAAGTGGTAGATGGAGGCGCCGCGCATCATCGTGTTGTCGACGTCGAAGAAGGCGGCCGAGGACGGGTCGGGCTCGGCCATCGGCATGGCCACCGCCGCCGCGGCCGCCACCTCTCCGGCCGTCCGAGGTTCGTCCCGCCGTCGTAGTAGCCGCCTCATAGCCCCTCAGCTTAACCGCGCCCGTGCACCGCGCCCGTGCGCCGCTCTCTAGACCCCGTGACAGTCGTCGTGACGCCCTGTGACGTCCTGGTGTGGATCAGTCCCTGGTGACGGGCCGCGAGTCGGGCTGGGTCAGGCCGTCGATGTAGTCGAGGTAGCCGTTGGCCCTGCGGCGGTCCTCCTCGTCCATCTTGGGGAGCATGATCTCGATCTGGTTGCGCTGTTTCTGGACGAAACGCCTGAGCTGCCCGGTGCTCCTGCCGCTGCGGCGCTCGACCCGGGTGAGGGAGGTGACCGCGGAGCGGGTGGTGTCCTCCATGTCCTTGAGGGTCTCGTCGATCAGGCCGCTCTCCCGCTTGGTCGCGCCGAGAAGCTCCTCGACCTCGTGGGCGCGCGTCTCGGCGTAGCCGAAGGAGCGGTCGGCCCGCTCGGCGTCGTCGGTGCTCAGGTGGAACAACGTGCTCTCCGCCGCCCGCTTGAGGGGGTAGAGCGCGTCGCCGGGCATCGACCGGTAGGTCCCCACGCCTCCCGCGACCAGCGCGCCCGCCAACGCCAGGCTCACCAGCTGGGGCACCAGCGCCGTACGGCGCCGCGCCCGCCGGGGGACGTCCGGGACGTCGGCGGCGACGGGCTCGGGGGGCAGGTCCTCCTCGGCGGCGTTCATCAGGCGTTCACGCAGTTCGGCGCGGAACTCGGGCCGGGGGTCGCCGCTCATGTCGGCACCGAGCCGGGACACGCGATCCTGGATGTGTGTCCGCGATCTGTGTGAGATGCCGGGCAGCCACTTACCCATGAACGCTCCCTGCCGCCCCCAGGTCATGATCCGTCTGTGCACTTGCCTAACGACAGCCCCGCGTGCCAGGTTACGCGATCCCCTGCCATCGGTACGGTCAGCCGAGATCCGAGGGCAGCGTACGAGCCAGCGCCCGGATGGCACGGAACTGCAGGGCCTTGATCGCCCCGCTCTTCTTGCCCATGACGAGAGCGGTCTCCGCAAGGGACATGCCGTGCAGGAACCGTAGGACCACGCACTCCTGCTGCTCGGGACCGAGCGCGCGCACCGCGCTGAGCACCCGATCGTTGATCATCGCGGTGACGACGGCGTTCTCCGGGATGTGCGGGCCGTCGAGGGGGACGTCGAACACCTGGGCGGTCGAGACCTCAAGGCGGTATCTGCCCGACTTGAAGTGGTCGGCGACCAGGTTCCTGGCGATGGTCACCAGCCAGGCCCCGAAGTCGCGGCCCTGCCAGGTGAAGTCGGCGATCCGGCGCAGGGCCCTCAGGAAGGTCTCGCTGGTGAGGTCCTCGGCCAGTGGATGGGAGCCGACCCGGAAGTAGACATACCGGTAGACCAGGTCCAGGTAGCGGTCGTAGAGCGTGCCAAAGGCGTCCGTGTCCCCTGTCTTGGCACGCAGAACAAGCCTCCGGAGTTCCTCCGAGGCGTCCTCCTCGCGTGCGGCGAGTTCATTACTGCGGGCAGGCTGGGTCACCCCGGTGGTCGTGGGGAGGGGCCCGGCGAACGGCCACGTGTCTGGCATCCGGTATCCCTTGGGGGAGGGGGCACGGCGTGCTCGAACACTCTAGGAAAACAACCTGAAATTCCACAATCCACTGGGCAATGTCGTGACTGCCGGTAATCGGTCGGTACGGTAGGGCGCCGGTGGTTTTACGTCGGTCCGAGCAGCCCGTCATCAGTTCGGCTACCGGTTAGCGGGTAATGTCCGGCAGCATTGGAGGCACCATGAATCTCCTCGTCGCTGTCATCGCGTTCGCCGGGGCGCTGCTCGCGATCATCGCCACAGTCGCTCTCATCAGCCGTATCCGGGATGAACGCAAGGGATGGCTGATCGCCTGGAGCCTCACGACGGCGACGCTGGGCGTGTCACTCGCAGTAATCGGAACCGGCTGTCTCATTGGATTTGGGGCGACCACATTCCGCGTTTTCCAGCTTTCCGGATCATTGCTCGCCCCGCTCTGGCTGGCCGTCGGAGTGGTCCAGCTCATCGGACGCGGGTCCGCGGGAAGGTTCGCCTCCTGGCTCCTCGGCGTGGCGTTCACCATTGTCGGAACGGTCATCATGATCTCCGACCGGGTGGACCTCGAACAGGAGTTCACCACCAGCCTGCCGCTGGGCAGCCGCCACTGGGACGTCTTCCCGGCCTACCTGCTCTGGGCGGTTCACGCGGGCGCCGCGCTCGTCCTGCTGGGCGCCCTGATCCTCGCGGTGCTGCGCCGCAACGGCGACGACTACGACGCCGACAACCTGCACGCCATGCTCGTGCTCGGCCCCGTGGGCCTGGCCACGATCGGGGCGGTCAGCTTCGCGGTCCCCGGGATGCTCACCATCGTCCTGCTCGCCGTCGCAGGGGCCGCCGTGTGGTACGTCGTGCTGCGCCCGCTGGCGCCGTACGAGGACGAGGACGAGGAGGAACCGGTGGAGGACGCACGACGCGAGACACGGCCCGCGGGCCGCAGGGCCGCGCCGGAGCAGCCGCCCTTCCAGGACGTCCAGGTCGCCGGACGCCGGGCCGTACCCGAGGACTCCGCGCGCCATTCCGGTCTCGGAGACCTGGTGGCCGAATATCGGGCCGGGGAGCGGGAGGCCGACTACGCGGCGCACACACGGCAGGCACCGATTCCGCCGAACGCGCCGCCCGTGGGGAACGAGATGTTCGGCGGGCCCGCGACGGGCATGTTCATGGCGGGCGACTACGCCGCGCCGCCCACCGCGCAGCCCTCTGCGCCCCCCGCCGCACCGCCCCCGGCAGGCGCGTACGGCCCGCAGCCGCAGGGGAACGGCCAGTTCGGCATGACCTCCGGCGGCCCGGCCACCGGTGAGTACGACATCCAGACCAACGAGTACGGCAGGCGCGGCGGCGGCAGGCGCGCCAAACCCGTCGATCCCGCCGTCGGTCCCGGCACGGGCGAGTTCGCCGCCGACCCCCTGTACGGCGGCAGGCACAACAACGGCCTCGCCCCCATGCCCGCCGACCAGGCCTTCGGCGCCCCGCCCGTCCCGCCCGGCGGCCCCGACCTCTCACGGGGCGCGAGGCACGGCCAGGCGCCCGAACAGTCCCAGCCCGGGGTGCCCGCCTTCGGCGCCTACGGCCAGCCGCCCATGGCCGCCCCGGAGACCGGCGTCATGTATCCCGGCGCCGGGCCCGAGCAGGCGGGTGGCGCAGGCCGTCCCTCCCCGGCCATCTTCGGGCTGCTGACCGTGTTCACCCTCCTCGACGGCACCGGGGAGAGGTTCGACCGGCTGGCCGAGGAGACACTTGAGGCCGTCCGCCGCGCCGAGCCGGACACGCTGATCTACGCCTGCCACTCGGTGAAGTCGGCCCCGTTGCAGCGCATCGTCTACGAGCTGTACCGCGACGAGGTGGCCTACGCCGAGCACCAGCGGCAGCCCCACGTCGAGCGCTTCGTCGCCGAGCGGCAGAGCATGGTGCTGGCGACCAACGTGATCGAACTCACGGTCAACGCCGCCAAGGTGATGCCGCTGCCCACGGCGTTCAGGATCTAGCGAGCCAGCGCGGCGCGCAGCCGACCCTCGTCGACCCGCCAGAAGTCGTGCTGGACGCCGTCGATCAGCGTGACCGGGATCATCTCCCAGTACTTCGCCTGGTCCTCCTCGGAGAGCGTGATGTCACGCTCCTCCCACGGAACGCCCAGCTCCGCCGCCACGCGGCCTATCACCGCCCGCGCGTCGTCACACAGGTGACAGCCGGGCTTGCCGTACAGCGTGATGCGGTGGTCCTGCGGTGCCATGTCCGTCACGCTAGCCCAGGGCACGGCCGGTCCGGGAACGTGGGGGACAGGAGAGCAACCTGGGAGTTCTCGTCGTCCCGTTCCGTACCCGACACTGGGAAGACCCACTTTGTGCACCGGTTCACAAAGGGACTAACCTGAAAGACAGTGGCCTCACCTCGTCATCCGTCGCGTCCGGGCCGCGCCGGCCGCCTGTCCCCCTGGAGCTCCGGCACGTGATTCGCCGTCTTTCCCAAGCTCGTGAACGTGGCATTCCCGAGGCGACCGTCGCCCGGTTGCCGCTCTATCTGCGAGCGCTCAACGGCATGGCCGAGCGGGGCCTGGCGACCGTGAGCTCGGAGGACCTGGCCGTCGCCGCCGGAGTGAACTCGGCCAAGCTTCGCAAGGACCTCTCGCATCTGGGCTCGTACGGCACCCGCGGGGTAGGCTACGAGGTCGAGTACCTCATCTACCAGATCTCCCGTGAACTGGGTCTGACCCAGGACTGGGCGGTCGCGATCGTCGGGGTGGGTAACCTCGGGCGCGCGCTCGCCAACTACGGAGGGTTCGTCTCCAGGGGGTTCCGGGTCGCGGCGCTCCTGGACGCCGACCCGGAGGTGGTTGGTGACCACATCGCGGGACTGACCGTCGAGCACGTCGACGAGCTTGAGGCCGTCATCAGGCGGCGGGCCGTGTCGATCGTCGTGCTCGCGACCCCGGGCGCGGCGGCGCAGGAACTGGCCGACCGGGTCATAGCCGCCGGTGTGACGAGCATTCTGAACTTCGCCCCGGTCGTACTCGCTGTACCCGAAGGCGTCGATATCCGTAAAGTCGACCTATCCATTGAACTGCAGATCCTCGCGTTCCACGAACAACGTAAGACGGATCGGATGACTGGGGGGCCCGCGATGGCCGAGGAGTGGCCCGAGGCGGTGGACTTGTGAACGACAGAGCCCGAAGGCACGACGTCTCCCGCGGGGAGACCACGGGTTCACCACGACCCGAGGAGGCCCGGTGAGCGTCCTCGTCGTCGGTCTGAGTCACAGGACCGCCCCCGTCGCACTGCTCGAACAGGTCTCCGTCACCGGTGACGCGCTGGTCAAACTGCTGCACGACGTGCAACAGGACGTCCGGGTCGCGGAGGCCATGGTCGTCTCGACCTGCAACCGGGTCGAGGTCTACGTCACCGTCGACCGCTTCCACGCGGCCGTCAACGCGATCTCCGAGTTGCTCGCCGTCCACTCCGGCGTTCCCATGGAGCGGCTGGCCGGCCACCTGTACGTCCACTACGAGGACCGGGCCGTCGAGCACCTGTTCTCCGTCGGCTCGGGACTCGACTCGATGGTCCTCGGCGAGGGGCAGATCCTCGGCCAGATCCGCTCGGCGCTCAGGCTCGCCCAGGAGCAGGGCACCGTGGGCCCGACGCTCAACGAGCTGGTCCAGCAGGCCCTGCGGGTCGGCAAGCGCTCCCACACCGAGACCGGCATCGACCGGGCGGGCGCCTCCCTCGTCGGCGTCGGCCTCACCCTCGCAGAACGCGCCCTCGGCCCCATCCAGGGCAGGCGCGCCCTGGTCGTCGGCGCGGGCTCGATGAGCGCCCTGTCGGCCGCGACCCTCCAGCGGGCCGGCGTCACCGACATCGTGATCGTCAACCGCACCCACGAGCGCGCCGTACGGCTGGCGCAGACGGTCGGCGGCAGGGCCGCGCGGTTCGACGACCTGACGGCCGAACTGGCCGAGGCCGACCTGGTGATCTCGTGCACCGGCGCGACCGACGTGGTCGTCACCGTCGACATGGTCCCCGCCAGGCGGATGTTCGTGCTGGACCTCGCCCTGCCCCACGACGTCGACCCGGCCGTGCGGAGCCTGCCCGGCGTCACCCTCGTCGACCTGGAGTCGATGCAGGACGGCGACATCGCCGAGACCGACGACGGCGGACGGGCCGAGGCGGTCGCCGCCGTACGAGAGATCGTCACCCGCGAGGTCGCCGCCTACCTGTCGGCCGAGCGCGCCGCGCGGGTCACCCCGACCGTGGTCGCGCTGCGCAGCAAGGCGGCCGACGTGGTCGAGGCCGAACTCGGACGGCTCGCCTCCCGGGTGCCCGGCCTCGACGGACGGGTCCGCGACGAGGTCGCGCAGACGGTCAGGCGCGTGGTCGACAAGCTGCTCCACGAGCCCACCGTGCGTGTCAAACAGCTCGCCGAGTCTCCGGCAGGCGATCATTATGCGGAGGCGCTGCGCGAGCTGTTCAATCTTGACCCGAAGGTGCCCGATGCGGTGAGACGGGTCGATTCGGTGGAAACGGAGACGAACAAGAAGGAGGTGGGCAGATGAGCGACACCGCTTCTCCACTGAGGATGGGGACCCGGCGCAGCCTGATGGCGACGACCCAGTCCGGCCTGGTCGCCGCCCGCCTCACCGAGCTGACCGGCCGCGCCGTCGAACTCGTCGGCGTCACCACCTTCGGCGACGTGACCAAGGCCAACCTCACCCAGCTCGGCGGCACCGGCGTCTTCGTCAGCGCGCTGCGCGACAAGCTCATCGAGGGCGAGATCGACTTCGCGGTCCACTCGCTGAAGGACCTGCCGACCACGCCGGACCCGCGCATCGTCATCGCCGCCATCCCGCCCCGCGACGACCCGAGGGACGCGCTGGTCGGCCCCGCCAAGCTGGCCGACCTGCCGCCGGGCGCCAAGATCGGCACCGGCTCCCCGCGCCGGGTCTCCCAGCTGCGGGTCCTCAGGCCCGACCTGGAGTACGTCCCGATCCGGGGCAACGCGGAGACCCGCATCGGCAAGGTCACCTCCGGTGAGCTGCAGGGCATCGTCCTGGCCGCCGCCGGACTCGGCCGTCTCGGGCGCGAGGCCGAGATCTCCCAGGTCTTCGAGGTCGAGGAGATGCTCCCGGCCCCCGGGCAGGGCGCGCTGGCCGTCGAGTGCCGTGCCGACCGCCCCGACCTCGCCGAGTTCCTGAGCGTGCTCGACGACGCCGCGACACGCGCCGCGGTGACCGCCGAACGCGCGGTGCTCGCCGCACTTGAGGCGGGGTGCTCGGCTCCGGTCGGCGCCTACTCCGCCGAGCGCGGGCACGATCTGTTCCTGACCGCCGCTGTCGTCGCCGTGGACGGCAGCAGAGCGGTACGCAAGTCCGCCGCCGGGACCTCTTCGGCGCCCATGGATCTCGGTCGCGACCTCGCGGCCGAGATGATCGCCGAAGGGGCAGGCACGTTGATAGGGGAGCGAGCACATTGAGCTCCGGAAGTACCACCTTCGAGCGCTCCGCCGGGTTCGTCGCCTTCGTGGGCGCCGGGCCAGGCGATGAGGGCCTGCTCACGCTTCGCGGCGCCGACCTGCTCTCGAAGGCCGACGTCGTCGTGCTCGATCGGGAGCCGTACGGCACGCTGCTGCGCCACTGCCGGGAGAACGTCGAGGTCGTCGACACCGCGAACGAGGAGGCCGTCTCACTACGGGCCGTCAACGCCGCCAAGGCGGGCCGTGACGTCGTGCGCCTGTGCGCGGGCGACCCGATGTTCTTCTCCGCGATCACCGACGAGGTCGCGGCCTGCGCCAAGGCCGAGGTGGACTTCGAGATCGTCCCCGGCGTGCCGGCGGCGACCGCCGTCCTCACCTACGCGGGCATTCCCGCCGCGGTCTCCGTGCCCGAGTTCCGTGTCGTGGACGCCACCCAGGTCGACGACTGGTCGGCGCACGCGACCGGCGCGGGAACCCTGGTGATCTACAACGGGCTCTCCCAGGCCGCCGCGATCGGCAAGGCACTGATCGCCGCGGGCCGTCCCGACTCGACACAGGTCGCGATCAGCGGCTCGGGCACCACCACCGAGCAGTACACCGTGGTGACGACCCTCGGCCGGATCGCGCCCGACCTCAAGCACGCCGGGATGACCGAACCCGCGCTGATCGTGGTCGGCGAGGCCGTCGGCATGCGGGAACGCCTGTCGTGGTTCGAGACCAAGCCGCTGTTCGGCTGGCGGGTGCTCGTGCCCAGGACCAAGGAGCAGTCGGCCGGGCTCGTCGAACAGCTGCGCTCCTACGGCGCGGTGCCCGAGGAGGTCCCCACGATCTCCGTCGAGCCGCCCCGGACCCCGCAGCAGATGGACCGGGCGATCAAGGGCCTGGTCACAGGCCGTTACGAGTGGGTGGCCTTCACCAGCGCCAACGCCGTCAAGGCCGTCAGGGAGAAGTTCGAGGAGTACGGCCTCGACGCCAGGGCCTTCGCCGGGCTCAAGGTCGCCGCCGTCGGCGAGGCCACCGCGCGGGCCCTGGTGAGCTTCGGCGTCAAGCCCGACCTGATGCCCTCGGGGGAGCAGTCGTCCGAGGGACTGGTCGCCGAGTGGCCGCCGTACGACTCGATGCTCGACCCGATCAACCGGGTCCTGCTGCCCCGCGCGGACATCGCCACCGAGACCCTGGTCGCCGGGCTGACCGAACTCGGCTGGGAGTGCGACGACGTCACCGCCTACCGGACGGTCAGGGCGGCGCCGCCGCCCGCGCCGACCCGGGAGGCGATCAAGAGCGGCGGCTTCGACGCGGTGATGTTCACCTCGTCGAGCACCGTGCGCAACCTCGTGGGCATCGCGGGCAAGCCGCACAACGTCACGGTCATCGCCGTGATCGGCCCGCAGACCGCCAAGACCGCCGAGGAGTTCGGGCTCAGGGTGGACGTCATGGCCGACAAGCCCTCCGCCTCCGCTCTCGCCTCGGCACTGGCGGAGTACGGCGCCAAGCAGCGCCAGGCGGCCGTCGCCGCGGGAGACGTCCCCCGCAGGCCCTCCCAGACCAGACGAGGGGCCAGGCGCCGCGCCAAGTAGCCTGGAGGACGGTAGGCACGGGTGCCGCGCGGCAGGAGGTCGGCGCGTCGGCACCCGGGAAGACGTTGGACAAACCGAATACGTCCCCCGGCTCCTCTCACCCTCCGTGGTGCCCGTGTGCCGGGGGGAGGGGGAGACATCATGACCGCCCAGTTCCCTGTCGCGCGCCCACGCAGGCTCCGCCGTACGGCGGCGATGCGCCGGATGTCAGCGGGCACCCGGCTGCATCCCGCGGAGCTGGTGCTGCCGGTGTTCGTCAAGGAGGGCATCGACGAGCCCAGCCCTGTGACCTCCATGCCCGGCGTCCTGCAGCACACCCGCGACTCCCTGCTCAAGGCCGCCAACGAGGCCGCGCAGGCGGGCGTCGGCGGCCTGATCCTGTTCGGCGTGCCCGAGGTCAAGGACGCCAGGGGCTCGGCCGGCGACGACCCCGAGGGCATCGTCCAGCGCGCGGTCGCCGACGTGGTCGCCGAGGTCGGCGACGCGCTGGTCGTGATGACCGACACCTGCCTGGACGAGTTCACCGACCACGGCCACTGCGGCATCCTGACCCCCGGCGGGGAGGTCGACAACGACGCCACCCTGGAGCGCTACGCCGCCGTCGCGGTCGCCCAGGCCAGGGCCGGATCCCAGGTCATCGCGCCCAGCGGCATGATGGACGGCCAGGTCGCCGCGATCCGCGCCGCGCTGGACGCCGACGGCTTCCAGGAGATCCCCATCCTGGGCTACTCCGTCAAGTACGCCTCGGCGTTCTACGGCCCCTTCAGGGAGGCCGCCGAGTGCGCGCCGCAGTTCGGCGACCGCAACGCCTACCAGCAGGACCCCGCGGGTCCGATCGGTGAGGCGCTGCGCGAGGTGCGCCTCGACCTCCAGGAGGGGGCCGACGCCGTCATGGTCAAGCCCGCCCTCGCCTACCTCGACATCCTGCGCCAGATCCGCGACCTGGTGGACGTCCCGGTGGCCGCCTACCAGGTCAGCGGCGAGTACTCCATGATCGAGGCCGCCGCGGCGAACGGCTGGATCGACCGGGACCGCGCCATCATGGAGTCCCTGATCGCGATCCGCAGGGCCGGGGCGGACATGATCCTCACCTACTGGGCGACCGAGGTGGCCAGGAAGCTCGGCTGACCTGGTGTGACGACAGGCACGTGGTGAGAACCGGGGGTTTGTCATTCGCACATGGGGTCTGTGCGTTAGAGTGCGAGGACCGGTGCGGATGTGTCCCAGGTGGTGTAGACCCTGGCTGTCTGACTTCTTTCGCTGATCGACCGAACACGGGCATGTCATCGCATCCGAAGGCACGCGGGACGCGCGGACGACGGAGGACACGATGGTGGGGGTACCGCTGACTCGTCGGGGCAAACGACGCGCTCATCCGAAGCAGACGGTCGCCTCCGTGCTGGAGTACGCCGCCCTCGGCTGGGCGAGCTGTCCCGGGGCGCGGCCCCTGAACAGCGGTTCCCGCGCCTGCTCGTGCGACCGCATCGGCTGCCCGGACGCCGGTGCCCACCCGCTCTCCCGCGCCTGGCAGATGCAGGCGACCACCGACCCCGCCCTGCTGAGCCACTGGTGGCAACGTGACCCGGAGGCGAACGTGATCCTCCCCACGGGCAGGGTCTTCGACGTCTTCGACGTGCCGCTCGCCGCGGGCCTGACCGCCTTCGCGAACATGGACTCCGCCGGAACCGCCCAGGGCCCGGTCGCCGCCAACGGTGACCGGGTCCTGTTCTATGTGGCCACCCGCAACACCTCCGACGACGAGGACGAGTGGTGGTCCTGCTCCCTCGACTATGGCCCCTCGACCATCGAGGAGATGCCCGGACTACGGTGGCACTGCCGCGACAGCTACGTCATGGCACCGCCCTCCCTGCTGCCGACAGGCAAACCCGCCACCTGGCTCCGCCCCCCGGACGGGCGACCGCTGCCTGACCCGCTGGTCGTGCTGGAAAAGCTGGCCGATACCTGCTGATGGCGATGCGTCTCTTTGCTCCGCCTGGCGGCGTCGCGGGCTTGGGCGCTTTCGGGTCGGTGCTGTGTTTCTTTGCGACGCCTGGCGGCGTCGCGGGTTCGGGCGCTTCGGGCCGGTGCTTTCCCTCGTCTCTGCGTCGCTTCGCTCCTGCGTTCCTCAGTCCAAGCACCGGCGCGCCCGAACCGAAACTCCTCACGCTTGGCGCCGGTGAAGCACAAGATCAAACTCTTCACGCCCGAGGTTGGCGCGCCCGAATCATGCCTCTTTGATCCGCCTGGCGGCGGTAAGGCACAGGCCGGAACTCTTCACGCACCGCGCCGGACGGTCGGGGTGAAGCCCTGCACTTCTGGCATAGGGGCTTTTCGCGCTGGTTGCCGAGGGCAGGGTCTCTGCACGCTGAGTAATTGTGGTGTCCGGAGCGGACCCCTATCCGGCCAAGGACGGTGCTCCTACCGTGGCCTTTCGCAGGTTGAGGCCAGGGGCGGGGGTTGGGATGCCCTGGGGTGGGGGCTGGGCCTGTCGTGGTTACGCTGGGGGCGTGAGCCTTACTGAGAAGTCCGAGGACCTGTTCGCCCGTGCCCGCGAGATCGTCCCTGGAGGGGTGAACTCTCCCGTCCGCGCCTTCGGCGCCGTCGGTGGTACGCCCCGGTTCATGGCCTCGGGGCAGGGGCCGTACATCACCGACGTGGACGGTAACCGCTACGTCGACCTGGTGTGCTCCTGGGGGCCCATGATCCTTGGGCACCGGCACCCGGCCGTGGTCGAGGCCCTGCAGGAGGCGCTCGCGGCCGGGACCTCGTTCGGTACGGCCACGCCCGGCGAGGTCGAACTCGCCGAGGAGATCGTCTCCCTCGTCGAGCCCGTGGAGAAGGTCCGCCTCGTCAGCTCGGGCACCGAGGCCACGATGTCGGCCGTACGGCTGGCGCGGGGGTTCACCGGCCGGGCGAAGATCGTCAAGTTCGCCGGCTGTTACCACGGCCACGTGGACGCGCTGCTCGCCTCCGCCGGGTCGGGACTGGTCACCTTCGGGCTGCCCGACACCCCCGGTGTCACCGGAGCGTCGGCCGCCGACACGGTCGTGCTGCCGTACAACTCGGTCGAGGCCGTCACCGAGGCCTTCCGGGAGTTCGGCGACGAGATCGCGTGCGTGATCACCGAGGCGTGCCCGGCCAACATGGGCGTCGTCCCTCCGCTGGACGGCTTCAACGCCAAGCTGCGTGAGCTGTGCACCGCCCACGGCGCCCTGCTGATCCTCGACGAGGTGCTCACCGGCTTCCGGGTCTCCGAAGCCGGGTGGTACGGCCTCGACCCGGTCGAGGCCGACCTGATGACCTTCGGCAAGGTCATGGGTGGTGGTCTGCCCGCCGCCGCCTTCGGTGGTCGTGCCGACGTGATGGCCAATCTCGCTCCCGAGGGGCCGGTCTACCAGGCGGGCACCCTGTCGGGGAACCCGCTGGCCTGCGCGGCGGGCCTGGCCACCCTGCGTTCCTGCGACGAGGAGGTCTACGACCGGGTCGACGCCGCCGCCCTGATCATCGGCCGTGCCGCCTCCGACGCCCTGGCCGCGGCCGGGGTGCCGCACCGCCTGCAGCGTGCGGGCAGCCTGTTCTCCATCTTCTTCACCGAGGACCAGGTCACCGACTTCGCCGGTGCGCAGACCCAGAACACCGCCGCCTACCGGGCGTTCTTCCACGCCATGCTCGACCAGGGCGTCTATCTGCCTCCCTCGGCGTACGAGGCGTGGTTCCTCTCCTCCGCCCATGACGAGGAGGCCCTCTCCCAGGTGGTCGAAGCCCTCCCCGCAGCCGCCAAAGCCGCAGCCCAGGCCTTCTGAACCGTCGCTCGGACCTGCCGACCCGAAACACCTCGGCCTGGGTGTGCCCCGCACCCAGGCTGAGAGGCGCCCTGGGTGCCCCGACGCCAAGCCTGAAGAGCTCCGCCCCGGACGCCCCGGCGCCAGAAGTGAAGAGTTTGGTCTTGTGCTTTACCGGTGCTGTGTGTGAGGGGTTTTCGGTTCGGGTGCGCCGGTGCTTGGACTGAGGAACGCAGGAGCGTAGCGACGGAGTGACGAGGGAAAGCGCCGGCTCGAAGCGCCCGGACCCGCGACGCCGAAGGCGGCGCAAAGAGACACAACATTATTTCGAGCTCAGGATCTGCTCCAAGCTCTCAGGAGCGGAGAGGAGTTCGTTGACCTGTTCGGCGGTCAGGTCCTTGCCGTTGAGGCGGAGGGTCGGGGTGCTGTTGACCTTCTGCTTCTGGGCGTATTCGGTGGCCTTGTCGACGTCGGCCCCCATCTCCAGGCCGGTGACGCACTTGTCGAACCCGGCGTCGTAGAAACCGAGGTCCCGGGCCCAGTTGAGCAGGTCCTTGTTCTCGAAGCCGTTCTGCCCCTCGACCGGCTGGTTGGCGTACAGCGTCTTGGCGTAGGAGGCCCACTTGTCGGGCGGGGTGCACAGGGCGGCGTTGGCGCCGCGCCGGGAGACCGACGGTACGGGTTCGGGGTGGGCGGGGGCCTGGAAGAGCTGGAACGGCCGGAAGATCACCCGGGCCTTGCCCTCGGCGGCGGCCTTGTAGATCGCGTCGCCGGCGGTGTCCTCAAGCTTCTTGCAGAAGGGGCACTGGAAGTCCTCGAAGATCTCCAGGGTGGGGGCGGTGACGCCCTCCTTGGCCATGAGGATCGAGCCGTCCTCCTGGCGTGTGGTCGGAGCCAGCGGCCCGGTGTAGGCGACGGCCTTCTGGTTGCTCTGACCGGCGTTGTTCTGCGCCACGACGACCGCGACCACGATGACCGCCGCGGCGGCTATGCCACCGAGGATGCCCAGCAGCAGTTTCCGCTGCCTGTCCTTGGCGGCCTGCAGCCTGCGCTCCTCGGCGACGCGCTCCCTGGCCGACTGCCGCCGGGCGTTCTTGCTCATGAGGACTCCTCATCGATATCGCTGCGGCGGTCAGACCGGCTGGCCCGCCCGCCGGTATTCGTCGGTCACGACGCATCCGAAAAGCGCCACGGTTATCACGTGTACGGCCGTGCACCACAGGCAGATCTTGCCGAGGACGAGCAGTTCGGCGCTCACCAGGTAGACCACGAAGAGCACGCCGACGATCACGCTGCCGAGCCGTACCCAGCGGATGAGGGGGGAGGTCGAGCGCCAGGCCCACGGGGTGGTCAGCACCGTGATCGCGGCGAAGAACAGCAGGCCGAGCACGGGTACCGGGATGCCCAGCAGTTCGGAGTAACTGCTCGACGTCACCGAGGCGCAGTCGATCGTGGAGTTCTCCGCGCACACGAGGGGCACCGCGGTGTCGTAGTGGGCGAGGGTCAGGTAGGCCGAGACCGCCAGGCCCATGACGCTCAGCAGGATCGTCGCGACGAGGAACCAGCGCGGCCGTTCCGGTGCTCGACCGGGGTGCGGGTGAACGTCTGTGGCCATGGGGTTTCCTATGGGGGTTCCAGCTTCGCGTCGCCGTGCGGGACAGAGGCGAGGCTAGAACAAAGGGCGTAAGAGGGCGGTAAGGGGCTTGGTAGTGCGTCTTTGGTGCTCATGGGGATCTGTCGGGTCTGAGCGACGATAGCCGGGACAGGCTTTCCCGAAGTAGGGGACAAAGTCCTTGGAAAGACCCGGGGTGGTTTTCCTTTCGTGATTTCTGCGGTTCGGTGGGGACTTTTCGGTGTGGGGAGTGGTTGTGTTCCTCCCGGAAGTGGGGGTTGTGAGAAGTCGAGGGTGGCGGCGAGGATCGGGCAGGTAGCCTGACGGAGTCGGTCGTGGGGCCGTGCCGGTGACTCCCCAGGGCGGTGCCCGAGGGGAGACGCGCCGGACGGTCGTGCATGTGCCGGTGTGGTGTCATGGGCGGCCTACCATGATCATCGGAGATACGTGGTAGACGGTCGCCCTCCGGATCGATCATCGTCCCCCGATTGGAAAAGCCTGTGACCGAACGAGGAACGTATGTGCTGGGCATTCCCACCGCCGCGGGCGGCAAGGTGGTGTTGCCTTTCCTGACGGGGGAGCAGGCGGAGCGGGTCAGGGCGTCGTTCGCGGACGTCGCCCAGGCCGCGGCCCAGGTGAAGGAGAGGCCGATGGGAGCGACGCGCCCCTGTGGCAACTGTGAGGGAAACGGCCACTATTACGAGACCCGTGAGACCAAGACCGCCGCGGGCGGGACGGTGGTGACCCAGGTCGAGATCACCTGCCGTCCCTGCAAGGGGAGCGGGCAGGTCAGCGCCAAGGACTGAGGTCTCCGTTCTTCGGTCCCCGTACGGCCTCCGGGGGCGGCGGCCGTACGGGACCTGATGCCGCAAAACCACCCAGGCGTCGCGAAGCTGTACGGGTGGCTTGAAAGGGTATGAACGAAGGCGATGGGCCGGGCTGGGCGAAGGTGTGATGGATTCGGCGACTTTCGTCCCTGTTCGTGCTTTTTCTTTAGCAAAGGGAGCTTTTTCCGCTACGGGCGTTTAGAGTTGCTACATGCTGGATCTCAACCGCCTCAAAGCTCTGCACGCCGTGGCCGTGTACGGATCGGTCGGCGCGGCGGCCGACGCCCTCATGGTGACCCCGTCCGCCGTGTCTCAGCAGCTCGCCAAGCTCGAACGGGAGACCGGCGCGACGTTGCTTGAGCGCAACGGGCGCGGGGTCCGGTTGACGGACGCGGCCGGGTTGCTCGCCGACCACGCCGAGCGCATCCTCGCGCTGGTCGAGACCGCGGAGGCCGACTTCGAGGCGCTGCGGGGAGCGGTCGTCGGCAGGTTGAGCATCGGGGCGTTCCCCACGGCGGCGCGGGGGCTGCTGCCCGCGGCGCTGTCCCACCTGCAGCGGCGCCACCCCGACCTCAGGCTCCAGCTGCACGAGCGGGAGCCGGAGCGCCAGCTCCGTGAGGTGAGCAGGGGTGAGCTCGACCTCGCGGTCGTCCAGGACTGGATGAACCGGCCGCTGGCCGTTCCCGAGGGGCTCTCCAGGGCGATGCTCTTCGACGACGTCGCCGACGCGATCCTGCCCTCGTGCCATCCGCTGGCCGACCGGCAGGAGATCGAGCTCTCCGAACTGTCCGGCGAGCGATGGATCAGCTCCTCGCCCGGTACGGTCTGCCGCGACTGGCTCGTCTACACGCTGCGTTCGGCCGAGCTCGAACCCGACATCGCCTGCATGGCCGACGAGTATCCGACCCACCTCGCCCTCGTCGCGGCCGGGCAGGGCTGCGCGATCGTCCCCCGTCTCGGCCGCGACTTCGTGCCCGAGGGGGTGCGGATCGTCCCGCTCAGGCCGCGTCCCACCCGGAAGATCTACGCGCTCTGGCGCACCGACGCGGCCCGCCGCCCGGCGATCAGGGCCGCGGTCGAGGCGCTCAGGCTCGCCTCCGAGCCCCACTGTCCGGCGGGTACGGCCGATCCGGTCGGGGAACCCGTCGAAGGCTGAGCGCGCGGGCCGGGCGCCACGGTGACCGGCCCGTGAACAGGTGTCCCATATCGGCCACAGATCGGCCGTAGAACGGTGAGATCATGCACGAAGCACCGGAAAACGCCGCTAAACCCGGAAGTCGACTGTCTTCGGCGCTGGCGTCGTCCGGGCGGCACAGCCACACTGGTCCATCTATGCGCCCTATTCATCCATACCTGTCGGTAGGCTGGCGGCACCATGGCTGAGACGACCGTCGTTCACCTCCTGCGCCACGGTGAGGTGCACAACCCCGCGAACATCCTGTACGGCAGGCTCCCCGGATACCACCTGTCGGAGACGGGAAAGCAGATGGCCGAACTGGTCGCCAAGTCCGTCGCGGGACGAGACATCACGGCCCTGTTCTCCTCCCCTCTGGAGCGGGCCCAGGAGACCGTCGCTCCGATCGCCTCCTCCTTCGGCCTTGAGGTCACCCTCGACGAACGTCTCATCGAGGCGGAGAACATCTTCGAAGGCGTCTCGGTCGCCGGGGGCAACGGCGTCTTCCGCAGCCCGCGCCACTACCGCCACCTGTGGAACCCGCTGCGTCCCTCCTGGGGAGAGCGCTACACCGACGTCGTCCGGCGGATGAAGAGCGTGATCGACACCGCCAGGGACGCGGCGCGCGGTCACGAGGCGGTGCTGGTCAGCCACCAGCTGCCGATCTGGATCATCCGGCTCGCAGCCGAGGGCAGGCGGCTGCCGCACGACCCCAGACGCAGGCAGTGTTCGCTGGCCAGCCTCACGAGCTTCTCCTTCGAGGGCGACCGGCTGGTCAGTGTCGGATACAGCGAACCCGCGGGCGCGCTCGTCGGGCGCCCTGCCGTACCGGGCGCCTGACCACGCCGGTAGAGTGACTGCTCTACCGGTTGTAGTACAGGAAGACTCAGCCCCTGATGCGCGCAAAACCCTTCGCCGCCGTGCTGCTCGTGGCCGTGTCGATCGTCACCGTGGCCGGATGTGCCGGTAACCAGGGATCGCAGCCGCAGAGCGGGGACACCCGCTTCGTGCCGGGTGACGGCAAGATCACCACGTTCGAGGCCGCCGGCCGCAAACCAGCTCCAGCCGTCGAGGGCGAGACCCTCGACGGCAAGGCCGTCTCCCTGGCCTCGTACAAGGGCAAGGTCGTGGTGCTGAACTTCTGGGCCGCCTGGTGCGCGCCCTGCCGCTCTGAGGCGCCGGTGCTCAAGGACATCGCCGCCAAGACCAAGGCGTCGGGCGTGGAGTTCCTCGGCATCGACTTCAAGGACCGCAAGGCCGAGGCCCAGGCCTTCGAACGCAGCCAGCAGCCCGGATACCCCAGCATCTTCGACCAGCCGGGCCGGATCGCGCTGTCCTTCCACGGCACCGTGCCCCCGGCCGCGATCCCCTCGACGCTGGTCATCGACCGCCAGGGCCGGATCGCGGCCCGTGCCCTCGGCGCCGTCAAGTACAACGACCTCCTCGACGTGGTCACCAAGGTCGGCGGTGAGCACTGAGGTGGGAACCGACCTGACCGCGACGGTCGCGAGCGGGTCGCTGCTGCTGGCGTTGCCGATCGCGGTGGCCGCCGGCCTCGTCTCCTTCCTGTCGCCCTGCGTGCTGCCACTGGTGCCCGGCTACCTGTCGTACGTGACGGGGATGAGCGGTGACCCGAGGCGCGGCCGGATGGTCGCGGGCATCGGGCTGTTCGTGCTCGGCTTCGCGCTGGTCTTCGTGGCGGGCGGGGCGATCTTCGGGAGTCTCGGCGAGGCGCTGGCCGACAACGCCGCGATCATCACGCGGGTGCTCGGCGTACTGACGATCGTGCTCGGCCTGGCGTTCATGGGGGTGCTGCCCGGTCTCCAGCGTGACCTGCGCATCCACCGGATTCCAGCCGCAGGGCTGGCCGGGGCGCCGCTGCTCGGCGTGGTCTTCGGCCTCGGCTGGACCCCCTGCATCGGCCCCACCCTGGGTGTCGTGCTCACCCTGGGACTCACCGAGGGCAGCGCGGGGCGGGGAGCCCTGCTGGCCTTCGCCTACGCGCTCGGCCTCGGACTGCCCTTCCTGGTGGCGGGGCTGGCATACCGTAGGGCACTGCACACGTTCAAGGCGGTTCGCCGCCATTCGCAGCTGATCACCCGGATCGGCGGGGCCATGCTGGTCGCCGTCGGCCTGCTGCTCGTCACGGGACTCTGGGGAGAGCTCGTCGCGACCATGCAGGGGTGGATCGGCGGATTCGAGCCGGTGATCTGATGGAGGAAGTCAAGCAGGCCGAGCCTGGCCGTACGGCCGGGCGGCGCGAGCCGGACGGGGACGAGCGGGCCGTACGGCCGGGCTCGTTCGGCGTGGTCGCGTGGGCGCGCTGGTTCTGGCGCACGCTCACCTCGATGCGCACGGCCCTGATCCTGCTGTTCCTGTTCGCCCTCGCCTCGGTCCCGGGGTCGATCTGGCCGCAGCGCGGCGTCTCCGACGCCAAGGTCTCGCAGTACTTCAGCGACAGCCCGGCCCTGGCCGAGTGGCTCGACCGGCTGTGGCTGTTCGACGTGTTCAGGGCGCCGTGGTTCGCCGCGATCTACCTGCTGCTGTTCCTGTCCCTGATCGGCTGCGTGCTCCCACGTGCCGCGACGCACCTGCGTGAGCTGCGGAAGAAGCCCCCGGCGCCGCCGCGCAACCTGCTTCGACTGCCGCAGAACGCCTCCTTCGAGGGTGACCTGACCGTCGAGGAGGCGGCGAAGCGGCTGCGCCGGATGCGCTTCCGGGTGGTCACCGGGCCCGGCTGGGTCTCCGCAGAGAAGGGCTACCTGCGCGAGACGGGCAACCTGATCTTCCACGTCGCGCTGCTCGGCCTGCTCGTCGCGGTCGGCGCGGGCGCCCTGTACGGCTACCGCGGCAACGTGCTGGTCGTCGAGGGGGAGGGCTTCGCCAACACGGTCGCCGCCTACGACCGCTACATGCCCGGCCAGCAGGTCAGCGCCGAGTCGCTCGAACCGTTCTCCTTCACCCTTGACGACTTCCAGGCCACCTACATCGCCCAGGGCGAGCGACGTGGCCAGCCGCTCGACTTCGAGGCCAGGCTCAAGGTCACCGACGCCCCCGGCGCCGGACAGCGCGACTACACGCTGAAGGTCAACGACCCGCTGGACGTCAACGGCACGCTGACCTACCTCATCGACCACGGCTACGCCCCCACCTTCAAGATCACCGACGGCAGGGGGCAGGTCGCCTTCGACGGTCCCGTGCCGTGCCTGGTCGTCCAGCCCGCGACGTTCACCTCCGAGTGCGTCATCAAGGTGCCCGACGCCCAGCCGGAGCAGCTCGGCCTCCTGATCGGCTTCCTGCCGACCACGGTGCCGATGAACGGTGAGTGGATCTCGGTCTTCCCCGGCGCGGCCAACCCGACCGCCCAGGTGTACGGCGCGTTCGCCGGGGACCTCGGGCTGCGCAACGGCAGGCCGCAGTCGGTCTACGAGCTGGACCCGACGAGCCTGAAGAAGATGAAGCCGCTGGTCATGAAGGCCGACCCGCTGGCCGTCGGCAAGAAGCTCGACCTGCCGAACGGTATGGGGTCGATCGAGTTCACCGGGCTCAGGCAGTGGATCGCGCTGCAGATCACCCACGACCCGGGCCGGATGCCCGCGCTCGTCGCCTCCGCGCTCTCGGTGATCGGCCTGGTGCTCTCGCTGACCGTCCGCCGCCGCCGGGTGTGGGTGCGGATCGGCGACCGGCAGGAAAAGGACAGTGGACACGTCGAGATCGGCGGTCTCACGCGCACCGAAGGCAGCGATTTCAGCGAGGAGTTCGCCGGGATCGTCGCCGCTTTGAATCCAGGAGTGAACAACGATGCCCGTTGAGGTCGATGTCGGCCTCGCCACGCTGAGCGACCAGCTCACCCTGGCGACCGTGCTGCTCTACATCGTCGCGATGATCGGCTACGCCCTCGACCTCGGCTTCGGCCGGGTCAGAAGCACCGCGAAGGCCACCGCGAAGGCCAGGACCGCCGGTGAACCCGCGCTCGTCACGGTCGGCGGGGACGCGGCGGGTGTCTCCCAGGACACCCCCCGGGACGAGGCGCCCGAGGAGAAGGCACCGCCCGCCTGGGCGCTGCGGGCGGCCCCGGTCGCGCTCGCGCTGACCTGGCTCGGCTGGGCCGCGAACCTGGCGGCCATCCTGACCAGGGGCTGGGCCATCGGCCGCTGGCCGTGGGGCAACATGTACGAGTTCGTGGTCGCGATGTGCTTCGCGGCGGTGAGCGCGTTCCTGTTCATGCACCTGCGCTACCGGAACCTGTTCCTGGGGGCCTTCGTCACGGTCGCCGCCGCCCTCGGGCTCGGCTTCGCCGTACGGTATCTGTACGTGCAGGCCGGTCCCGTCGTGCCGGCGCTGAACTCCTACTGGGTCGCCATCCACGTGTCGGCGGCGATCATCGCCAGCGGCCTGTTCATCATGGCGGGCGTCGCCGGTGTCCTCTTCCTGGTGAGGAAGGACAGCGCGGTCCGGCTGCCGTCCCGGCAGGACCTGGAGCGGGTCGCGCACCGCGCCATCGTGGTCGGCTTCCCGATCTGGACGTTCGCCGTCATCGCGGGCGCCCTCTGGGCGGACAAGGCGTGGGGACGTTACTGGGGCTGGGACCCCAAGGAGGTCTGGGCGTTCATCACCTGGATCGCCTACGCGGCCTACCTGCACGCCCGCGCGACTGCGGGGTTCAGGGGCAGGGCCGCGATGATCGTGCAACTCATCGCCTTCGCCTGCCTGATGTTCAACCTGGTCGGGGTGAACATCTTCCTCGGCGGTCTGCACTCCTACGCCGAGGTTCCCGGCTGAGACCGGTCCTTCCCGCCCGTCAGGAGGGCGGCCGTGCCGTACCTCCTGGCGGGCTTTCGCATGCGCTGTTCACTCCTCGTCACGCAGCCGCCGCTCCAGGTCCCTGAGGAACTCGGGGTCGTCGTCGGGGCCCCTGGGGGCCTCGCGGCGCACGGGCCTGTGGTCGTCGGGGGGGAGCGTTCCCCTGGCCCCGGAGACGCTCGGCCTGCCGAGCAGGAGCCAGAACACGCCGCCCGCGACGGGCAGCAGCAGCACGATGATCACCCATAGGAGCTTGGGCAGGTTTCTGGCGTCCTCGTCCGGCGTGGTGATCGCGTCGAACAGGCAGTAGAGCCAGAAGGCGAGTATCGCCAGACCGACAAGCAGGGGCATGCCCGAACTGTAAGCCATTCGGCGGCAGGGTGCGGTCGTGGCCCCGATCCGGGTGACTGACGGGGGCCCACGCCGTACGGTGGAGCCTGTTGCCACTTCCTCCTGGGGCGTGTGATGGCGAATTCGGCGGACAAGGGCCGTCATCGGCGGCGCTGGTGGCAGCGGAGCCTGCCGCAGCGCACGGAGAGTGTCGCAGGGAGAGCGGTCCGTGACGCGCCGCTCGCGCCGGAGTGGCGGATGGGCGCCGTGACGGCTCCGGTGGTCGACCGCCCGCAGTACACCTGGCGGGACTTCGAGCTCGACGACGAGCGGCCGAGGGCCATGCCGAACCCTCCGGACGCTCCCGGGATGGGCGACGGCCTACGGCACTGCGGGCGGCTCGAACGCATCCTGCACCGCCAGTGGGACGCCGACCAGGGGCCGCCGTCCGCAGACGCCGTACGGGCGGTCGAGAGCCTGGCCAGGCTGCCCGACATCCTCAAGAGGAAACTCGCCGAGGGGCTCGACGGCATCTACGTCGGAGCGGGCGGGGTGCCCGACCTGGACGACATGGGCTATCTGCGGGGCGCGCCGCTGCCCTCGGGCCGGGCGACCTGGGACATCTGCGCGGGAGCGTACGGCGACCGCAAGATCGTCGTGGGGGACCGGCCCTCGCCGACTCCGGACGTGATGATGCACGAGGTCGGGCACGCCCTGGACGACGTGGACGCTCCCCACGGAGACTGGGTCTCCGACTCTCCCGAGTTCGCGGCCCTTTATGAGAGATGCGTCCCTATGCTGGCCTCCGGGTTCCACCTTCAGTCGGGCGATCTGGGGCGTAAGGAGTTTTTCGCTGACGCCTTCGCCGCGATCGTTTCGCGGCAGCGTCCGGCCCTGGTGGACATGCTCGGCGGTAACACGAGGCTGGCGCTCGATGTCATGTTGTTCTTCAACCGGCGTTACGGAATCTAGGTGATCTGGGATGTACGTCATCCGGCTCGCTGACGGAACGCTGCGCGTGCCGCAGACTCTGTCCAGTGATGACGGGCGTCTGATCGGCAACGCGTACGTGGAACTGCTACCGGGAGATCCGGACTACGACCGGTGGCTGGCGGAGGCGTTCACCGAGGAGGAACTCGCCGAGCGCAGACGGCGCTGGCTTGAGGAGAACGACGATCTGGAACGTGAGTTCCTGGCCTTCAAGGCCGAACAGGACGGCTGAGGTCCCTGGGGACACCCCGGGTGGGGGCGGGGTTGCGGCTCGGGGGGTGCGAGCCGTACGACTCCATCGGTGACCCTGCGGCTTTCCGGGTGGGGGCCCCGTAGGACCACCGATGGTGTGACGTCATAAGTCGTCAGACACGCGGTGCGTCGCCTGCCGGCCTTTCGGCCGTCAAGACGTCTTCCCCGCGCAGAAGGGCGTGCACTTCCGACTCGCGGAACCGCCGATGCCCTCCGGGGGTACGGATGCTGCTGATGCGGCCTGCCGCGGCCCAGCGTGTAACCGTCTTTGGGTCGACCCGGAAGAGGGCGGCAACCTCTCCGGGCGTCAGCAGACGCTCGCTGCTACTCTCCACAATCTCTCCCCCTCGCATCCCGCTTCCTGCCAGCGGGCGGACAGGTAACCAGTGTGCCGAGCGAAGTCTGATTTATCCGTGCTTTTCTACAAAGATCACGGGTTGTTATCGACTGACTGCCCGATTGTTATATGATAGAGCCTCTTTGAGAGTCTCGTGGGTGTTTCTTTACGAAACTGATCTGTTGTGCACACTAGCAGCGCTCACGCGCAGTGCGAAGCACCCACTTCGGCACCCCACACCTACCCCTGAGCAGGCCGGGTGTGGGGTGACGTAACCTCAACGCTGTGCATCCCGTCTTCGTTTACACCGTCTCCCGGCTGGGACTCCTGGCCGTGAGCATCGGTGTGCTCTATCTCCTCGGCCTTCGCCAGCCCTTCATCCTGCTGGTCGCCGCATTCCTGGTCAGTGGGGTGGCCAGCTACGTCCTGCTGTCGAAGCAGCGCGACGCGGTGAGTCAGCGATTCACTAAGAATCAGGAGTGATCACGGCAACGGGAACATGCCGACTCGGGCATGGTACTCGTGACCAAGCCGCGTTGTGTCACTACCAACCAGTAACCCTCCGTGATGGGCGAGGAATGCCTTGACGCCGATTCCGCGCTCCCTGGTGGGATTCCACGACAGGGCCTTGCCGGTGCGCGGATCGATCGCCGAGATTCCCGGCCTCGGGACCGCTCCAGGGCCCGCGGAGTCGTGGCCGAGCGGGTTGTTCAGCCACCGCTGGTGCCCGCCGACGTACACGGCCGCGCCCGTCACGGCGACCGCGTAGAGCGAGTCGCCCCCGGTGAGGTTCATCCAGGTCGGCCGCACGTTCTCCAGCGAGCCCCGGGGGCGTGTCTCGAAACGCGCCGTGCTGTCACACGGCTTGTCCGGCCCCTGGGGGCCGCCGGTCGTGACGATCGCGAAGTAGCTCCCGTCCGGGGCGAAGTCCACCCCCCGGACGTAGGAGGGGAAGACGGCCTTGCACCTGGCCGCGTAGGTCGAGGTCCGCCAGTCGGCGACCTTCGCGGGACGGGCGGCGACGTCGACGAGCCCGAGCTGCGGCCGGGAAAGGCCGTTCATGGTGGTGAAGTCGCCCGCGACCACCAGCCGGTCCCCGCTCAACGCCATCGAGGCGATCTTGACCCGGCGCCCCCTCGGATCGCCAAGCCGTACGGCGAAGCCCGCGTCGACCACCCCGCTCACGGCGTCGAGCCTGGCCAGTGCCGTACGGCCGGTCCCGCTGATCCCGATGAAGTCACCGCCGACGTAGAGCCGGGAACCGGACCTGGCCAGCGCGGTGACCCCGCCCCCGTAGGTCTGGGCGCCGAAGTCCGTCATCGGGGCGCCGTCGGACAGCCGCAGCCTGACCAGGCCGTTGGTGTCCGCCCCCGAGGCGGCGGGCCCGACCGACGACAGGCCTTCGGTCTGGGTGGCCGTGGTCTCGGTGAACTCGCCCCCGGCGTAGACCGTGCCGCCGGGGCCGTCGACCAGCGCCCTGACCTGTCCGTCCAGGATCGGCGCGAAGCCCGCCAGAACACGCCCGGTGACCAGGTCGTAGGCGAAGATGTTGGAGCGCTCCACCGTGGTCCTGCTCCCGGCGTTCCTCACCTGGCTGAAGGATCCGCCGACCACCACCGTCCTGCCGACGAGCGCGATGGCGTTGACGATCCCGTCGAGCACATGGGGGGTGTTGTTCACCGGGTTGGCGGAGACGACCCGCGTGTGCCGTATCGTGCCCGCCGCCGCGGGCGAGGCCGCCCAGGGCGGCAGAAGAACCATTGCTGCGACCAGCGCCGAAACGCTCCTGGTAAACATTCGGTAATTCCTAGCAGACCCACAGTGATCAAGCCGTCACTTTCCGTGGATGCCGGAGTGCCCCCGGCCACGACCGCCCCCGACACCGGGAACGAGGACCCGCCCCGTGCTTCTCGGCGCCGTGCGCGAGGTTTTTGATCTTGTGCTTTACCGGCGCCACGTGTGAGGGGTTCCGGCTTGGGCGCGTCGGTGCTTGGACTGAGGAGCGAAGGAGCGCAGCGGATGAGCGACGAGGGAAAGCGCCGACTCAGGGCGCCCAAGCCCGCACTGCCGAAGGCGGTGCAAGAGGACCGGCTTGGGCGCGTCGGTGTCTGGACTGAGGAACGCAGGAGCGAAGCGACGGAGAGACGAGGGAAGGCACCGACCCGAAGCGCCCAAGCCCGCGACGCCGCCAGGCGTCGCAAAGAGACACAGCCCGCGACGCCGCAGGCGGAGCAAAGAGACACAGACGGCGCTAATAGGCTGGGCCCCATGACGCGCGCTTCGCTGGACAAGCAGCCGCATGAGGTCGCCGCGATGTTCGATCGCACGGCCCGGCGGTACGACCTGGTCAATGACGTTATCTCCCTTGGCCAGGTCAGGCTGTGGCGCAAGGCGACCGCGGCGGCGGTCGACGCGGGCCCCGGGGAGCTGGTCCTGGACCTGGGCGCGGGCACCGGCACCTCGACCGACACCTTCACCTCCCTCGGGGCGCGGGCCGTCGCCTCCGACTTCTCGCTGGGCATGCTGAGCACCGGGGTACGGCGACGCGGCGGTTCCGGCATCTCCGGTGGCGGGGTGCGGGGGGTCAGTTTCATCGCGGGTGACGCGTTGCGGCTGCCGTTCGCCGACGACGTGTTCGACGCGGTGACGATCTCGACGGCGTTGCGCAACGTGCAGGACACCGGGCAGGCGCTGCGCGAGATGCTGCGGGTGGCCAAGCCGGGCGGACGCCTGGTGATCCTGGAGTTCTCCCACCCCACGCTGCGTTCTTTCGACCTGATCTACACGCAGTACCTCATGCGGTTCATGCCGAAGGCCGCCAAGGTGTTCGGTTCGAACGACGACTCCTACGAGTATCTGGCCGAGTCGATCAGGGAGTGGCCGGACCAGGCGGGGCTGGCGAAGATCATTCAGGAGGCGGGCTGGAAGCGGGTCGCCTGGCGGAATCTCGCTCTGGGCATCGTGGCCCTTCATCGGGCATATAAGCCCGCGTGAACATTGACAGGCGATAGCAGTACCCGCCTGACACTTCTCGCCGCAAAGGGGTTAGACTTCGGCGCGACAAGTTTGTGAAGGTCTTCACAAAGGAACGAAAGGCCCCACCCCGAGGCCCTCAAAGCGTGTAGGACAGGACAGGTCCCGTGACCGTGCCAGCCGCCGTACAGCGGAATGTCGCTGAGGCTGACGCCGACGTCATCGTCGTCGGCGCCGGGCCCGCCGGTTCGACAACCGCTTTCCATCTCGCACAGGCCGGGCTTGACGTCCTGTTGCTTGAGAAAACCACTTTCCCCCGCGAGAAGGTCTGCGGTGACGGGCTGACGCCCAGAGCGGTCAAGCAGCTCATCGCGATGGGCATTGACATCGACGCCCCCGGTTGGGTCAGGAACAAGGGCCTGCGCGTGGTCGGCGGCGGCAGGCGTTTCGAGCTCGACTGGCCCGAACTGGCCAGCTATCCGGACTTCGGGCTTGTCCGCACCCGCCAGGACTTCGACGAGATCCTCGCCTCCAACGCGGTGCGCGGAGGGGTCCGCCTGCTGCAGGGCGTCAACGTCACCGGCCCGATCCTCGACGACCGCAGCGGCCACATCGTGGGCGTGGTCGCCAAGAAGGACGGCGAGGAGGTCACCTACCGGTCCCGCCTCGTGGTCGCCGCCGACGGCAACTCCACCCGCATCTCGCTGGCGATGGGGTTGCACAAGCGCGAGGACCGCCCGATGGGCGTGGCCGTGCGGACCTACTTCACCAGCCCCCGTCACGACGACGACTACCTTGAGATCTGGCTTGAGCTGTGGGACGGCGAGACGCTGCTGCCCGGCTACGGCTGGGTCTTCGGCGTCGGCGACGGCACCTCCAACGTCGGTCTCGGACTGCTGAACACCACCGAGTCCTTCAAGGGCATGGACTACCGCGACCTGCTCAAGCGCTGGGTCAAGGGCATGCCCGAGGAGTGGGGCTTCAGCCAGGAGAACATGACCTCCCCCATCAGGGGGGCGGCGCTGCCGATGGCGTTCAACCGTCAGCCGCACTACACCAGGGGTCTGGTGCTGGTCGGGGACGCGGGCGGGATGATCAACCCGTTCAACGGCGAGGGCATCGCCTACGCGATGGAGAGCGGTCAGGTGGCCGCCGAGACCATCGTCCAGGCGCTCGGCCGTACGACTCCGGCGCAGCGTGAGCGTGTGCTGCGGGCCTACCCGCAGACGCTGAAGGACGCCTACGGTGGCTACTTCACCCTGGGCAGGGGTTTCGTCGAGCTCATCGGGCACCGCGGGGTGATGGACTTCGCCGCCAGGCACGCGCTGCCACATCCCGGACTGATGCGCTTCGCGCTCAAACTCCTTGGTAACCTCACCGACCGACGAGGCGATGCGTCAGACCGCATCATCAACGCTCTGTCGAAGGTCGCGCCGTCGGCATGACCTCAGCAAACGTACGGAACGTGGAAGGCAAGAGCGATGATCGCCCTGCCTAGACTTGCACAACGGCCTGAACAAGGAAACGACCTGATGAGCTGCGCGCCGGCGCGCGTGGAGATGGGAGAGGAGGCGTAGCGATGGAGTTGTACGCACCCATCCTGGTGCTCGCCGTTCTCGCGGCGGGATTCGCGATCTTCTCGGTGACGATCGCGCCCTTCACCGGTCCCAGGCGCTGGAACCGCGCGAAACTTGACGCCTACGAATGCGGGATCGAGCCGACGCCCCAGCCGGTCGGTGGCGGTCGCTTCCCGCTGAAGTACATGATCACCGCGATGCTGTTCATCGTGTTCGACATCGAGATCATCTTCCTCTACCCGTGGGCGGTCGCGTTCGACCAGCTCGGGGTTTTCGGACTGGTCGAGATGGTGCTGTTCATCGTCACCGTGCTCGTGGCCTACACCTACGTGTGGCGCCGCAAGGGTTTGGACTGGGACTAGACATGGGTCTTGAAGAGAAACTTCCGAGCGGGTTCATGCTCAGCACGGTCGAACAGGTCGCGGGCTGGGCGCGGAAGAACTCCGTCTGGCCGGCGACCTTCGGTCTGGCCTGCTGCGCCATCGAGCTGATGTCGACCGGTGGTCCCAAGCACGACCTGGCGCGCTTCGGCATGGAGCGCGCCTCGGCGTCTCCGCGCCAGGCCGACCTGATGATCGTCGCGGGCAGGCTCTCGCAGAAGATGGCGCCGGTGCTGCGCCAGATCTACGACCAGATGGCCGAGCCCAAGTGGGTCATCGCGATGGGCGTGTGCGCCTCCAGCGGCGGCATGTTCAACAACTACGCCATCGTGCAGGGCGTGGACCACGTCGTCCCCGTCGACATCTACCTGCCCGGCTGCCCGCCGCGGCCCGAGATGCTCATCGACGCGATCGTGAAGCTGCACGACAAGATCCAGAACATGAAGTTCGGCGCGCACCGTGCCAAGCAGATCGACGAGCTCGAACTGCAGGCGCTGCGGGCGCTGCCCCTGATCGATCAGGGGACCGCCAAATGAGGTGCCGCGACGACCGGCCCCGCGCGACGGACGAGGAGCGGTGAGGGACCGACATGAGCAGTGACAACCTCCCCGGGGTCCCGGAGGAGCCGATCGCCCGCACGGGCATGTTCGGTGCCAAGGGGACCGGTGACACCTCCGGCTACGGCCGCCTGGTCGTACGGCGCAAGCCCGAGCTGTCCACCCCCCGCCCCTACGGCGGCTACTTCGACACCGTCGCCGACGAGCTTGAGCGCGCCCTGGGCCCCGAGCTGGCCGACGCGGTCGAGCGTGTCGTCGTAGACCGCGGCGAGCTGACCTTCCACGTCAGGCGTGAGCGTCTGGTCGAGGTCGCCAGGACCCTGCGCGACGACCCCGCGCTGCGTTTCGAGCTGTCGCTCGGCGTCTCCGGCGTGCACTACCCCCACCTTGAGGGGGAGGAACTGCACGCGGTGATCCACCTGTGCTCGATCACCCACAACAGGCGCCTGCGCCTTGAGGTCGCGTGCCCCGACGCCGACCCGCACATTCCCTCCACGGTCTCTGTCTACCCGACGCACGACTGGCACGAGCGGGAGACCTGGGACTTCTTCGGGATCGTCTTCGACGGCCACCCGGCGCTGACCCGCATCATGATGCCGGACGACTGGGACGGGCACCCCCAGCGCAAGGACTACCCGCTCGGCGGTATCCCGGTCGAGTACCGCGGCGCCGAAATCCCCGCGCCCGACCAGAGGAGGTCGTACTCGTGAGTGCTCCGTTCGAAGAGATCACGGACGCCACCGAGGGCAAGGTCTACACCGTCTCGGGCAACGACTGGACGGAACTGGTCGAGACCCTCACCGGACAGCAGGACGAGCAGCTCGTCGTCAACATGGGTCCGCAGCACCCCTCGACGCACGGCGTGCTGCGTCTGGTGCTGAACCTGGACGGCGAGACGGTCACCGAGGCCCGCACGGTCATCGGCTACCTGCACACGGGCATCGAGAAGAACATGGAGTTCCGGACGTGGACCCAGGGGACCACGTTCGTGACCCGCATGGACTACCTCGCGCCGATCTTCAACGAGACGGCCTACTGCCTGGGCGTCGAGAAGCTGCTCGGCATCACCGACCGCGTCCCTGAGCGGGCGCAGGCCATCCGCGTGATGATGATGGAGCTGACCCGCATCTCCTCGCACATGGTGGCCATCGGCACCTTCGGCATGGAGCTCGGCGCGACCACGCCGTTCCTCTTCGGGTCCCGCGAGCGCGAGATGGTGCTCGACGTGATGGAGTACATCACCGGCCTGCGGATGAACATGGCCTACGTACGGCCCGGCGGCGTCTCGGTCGACCTGCCCGCAGGCGCGGTCGACAAGGTCGGTGAGCTGCTCAAGATCATGCCGCAGCGCATCAAGGACATGCGCAAGATGCTCGACGCCAACCCGGTCTACCTGGCCAGGACCAAGGACATCGCCTACCTCGACCTCACCGGCTGCATGGCGCTGGGTGTCACCGGGCCGATGCTGCGGGCCGCGGGCCTGCCGTGGGACCTGCGCAAGTCGCAGCCCTACTGCGGTTACGAGACCTACGAGTTCAACGTCCCGACCGAGAAGACCGCCGACGTCTACGGCCGCTATCTCGTCAGGATGGCCGAGATGGAGGAGTCGCTCAAGATCATTGAGCAGGCTCTCGACCGGCTCTCCGGCCCGCTCAAGGGCGACCGGGTCATGGTGGACGACAAGAAGATCGGCTGGCCCGCGCAGCTCGCGCTCGGCCCCGACGGCCTGGGCAACTCGCCCGACCACATCGCGCACATCATGAGCGGTTCGATGGAGGCGCTGATCCACCACTTCAAGCTGGTCACCGAGGGCTTCCGGGTCCCGGCCGGGCAGGCCTTCGCCTCGGTCGAGTCGCCCCGTGGCGAACTCGGCGCCCACGTGGTCAGCGACGGCGGCACCAGGCCCTACCGCGTGCACTTCCGCGACCCGTCCTTCACGAACCTGCAGGCGGTGCCCCCGACCTGCGAGGGTGGCATGGTCGCCGACGTCATCTCGGCCGTGGCCTCGATCGACCCGGTCATGGGAGGGGTCGACCGATGAACGAGGAGAGGAACGAGGAGGGGGGCGCGACCGTGGGCACAGGGTACGCACCAGAGGTCCGTGAGCGCCTTGAGCGCGACGCCAAGGAGATCATCGGCCGGTACCCCCGGCCGAGGTCGGCCCTGCTCCCGCTGCTGCACCTGGTGCAGTCGGTGGACGGCTACGTCTCCGACGCCGGACACGAGTTCTGCGCCGAGATGCTGGGCCTGAGCAAGGCCGAGGTGGTCGGTGTCTCCACCTTCTACACGATGTACAAGCGCAAGCCGATGGGCGACTACCACGTCGGGGTGTGCATCAACACGCTGTGCGCCGTCATGGGCGGCGACCAGATCTGGGACGAGCTGTCCGAGCACGCCGGGGTCGGTCACGACGAGGTGACCCCGGACGGGAAGATCTCGCTGGAGCGGCTTGAGTGCAACGCCGCCTGCGACTTCGCCCCGGTGATGATGGTGAACTGGGAGTTCTTCGACAACCAGACGCCCGAGTCGGCCAAGCAGCTCGTCGAGGACCTCAAGGCGGGCAAGGACGTCTCGCCCACCCGGGGTCCGAAGAAGCTGTGCACCTTCAAGGAGGCCTCGCGCGTGCTGGCGGGCCTGCCCGACGGCCAGGCCGGCGACGGCCCCTCCGCGGCGGGCGCCTCCCTGGAGGGCCTGAAGGTCGCCAAGGCCAACGGATGGAAGGCACCTGAGCCATCATGACGACTCTCACCCCGGTCCTGACGGCCAACTGGGACCGGCCGGACTCCTTCACCCTGGACGGCTACGGCGACTACGCGGCGGCCAGGAAGGCGCTGGGCATGGACCCGGACGCCGTCATCCAGGCCGTCAAGGACTCCGGTCTCCGCGGCCGTGGCGGTGCGGGCTTCCCCACCGGCATGAAGTGGGGGTTCATCCCCCAGGGCGACGGCAAGCCGCACTATCTCGTGGTCAACGCCGACGAGTCCGAGCCGGGAACCTGCAAGGACATCCCGCTGATGATGGCCAACCCGCACGCGCTGGTCGAGGGCGTCATCATCGCCTCCTACGCCATCCGTGCCAACCACGCCTTCATCTACGTGCGCGGCGAGGTGCTGCACGTCATCCGCCGCCTGCAGGCGGCGGTCGCCGAGGCCTACGCCAAGGGCCTGCTCGGCAAGGACCTCTTCGGCACCGGGTTCGACCTGGAGCTGGTGGTCCACAGCGGCGCGGGCGCCTACATCTGCGGCGAGGAGACGGCACTGCTCGACTCGCTTGAGGGACATCGCGGCCAACCTCGGCTCAAGCCCCCCTTCCCGGCCGTGGCGGGCCTGTACGCCTCGCCAACCGTCGTGAACAACGTGGAGTCGATCGCGAGTGTTCCCTCGATCATCGCGAACGGGGCCGACTGGTTCGCGGGGATGGGCACGGAGAAGTCCCAGGGCTTCGGCATCTTCTCGCTGAGCGGCCACGTCACCCGGCCCGGCCAGTACGAGGCGCCGCTGGGCATCACACTGCGCGAGCTGCTCGACATGGCGGGCGGAATCCGGGCGGGGCACCGGCTGAAGTTCTGGACCCCCGGCGGATCGAGCACGCCGATCTTCACCGACGAGCACCTGGACGTCCCGCTCGACTTCGAGTCGGTCGGGGCCAAGGGGTCCATGCTCGGCACCCGGGCCCTGCAGATCTTCGACGAGACGACCTGCGTGGTGCGGGCCGTACTGCGTTGGACCGAGTTCTACGCGCACGAGTCCTGCGGTAAGTGCACCCCCTGCCGGGAGGGCACCTACTGGCTCAAGCAGGTGCTCAAGCGGCTGGAGAAGGGACAGGGCACCGAGGAGGACCTGTCCACGATCACCGACATCGCGGACAACATCCTGGGACGCTCCTTCTGCGCCCTGGGCGACGGCGCGACCAGCCCCATCCACTCGTCGGTCAAGCACTTCAGGGACGAGTACCTCAAGCACTTCGAGATCGGTGGCTGCCCGTTCGACCACGCCCCCTCAAGGCTCTGGGGGAACAAGTGAGCGGACGGCACGCAACCGGCAAGCACAGCACCGTTTCGGTCATGAGGCCGACGGAGGAGGCGCCATGACCGTCGAAGCGACCACCCCGGCGCAGACGCCGGTAGAACTGGTAACCCTCACCATCGACGGTTTCCAGGTGAGCGTCCCGAAGGGCACGCTGATCATCCGGGCGGCCGAGCTGCTCGGCATCCAGATCCCCAGGTTCTGCGACCACCCGCTGCTGGACCCGGCGGCCAACTGCCGCCAGTGTCTGGTCGACATCCCCGATGCGGGCAACGGCAGGGGCTTCCCGAAGCCGCAGCCGTCCTGCGCCATCGAGGTCGCCCCCGGCATGGTCGTGCAGACGCAGCTCACCTCGCCCGTCGCCGAGAAGGCGCAGCGCGGCGTGATGGAGCTGCTGCTGCTGAACCACCCGCTGGACTGCCCGGTCTGCGACAAGGGCGGCGAGTGCCCCCTGCAGAACCAGGCCATGTCCAACGGCCAGGGCGAGAGCCGCTTCCAGGAGAGCAAGCGGACCTTCCCCAAGCCCATCGCGCTGTCCACCGAGGTGCTGCTGGACCGCGAGCGCTGCGTGCAGTGCGCGCGCTGCATCCGCTTCTCCGACGAGATCGCCGGTGACCCGCTCATCGAGTTCTTCGAGCGCGGGGCCAAGGAGCAGGTCAGGACCGCCGACGGCGAGCCGTTCGAGTCCTACTTCTCCGGCAACACGGTGCAGATCTGCCCGGTCGGCGCGCTCACCGGCGCCGCCTACCGCTTCCGGGCCCGGCCGTTCGACCTGGTGTCCACGCCCAGCGCGTGCGAGCACTGCGCGAGCGGCTGCTCGCTGCGCACCGACCACCGCCGCGGCAAGGTCACCCGCCGCCTGGCCGGGGACGACCCCGAGGTCAACGAGGAGTGGAACTGCGACAAGGGTCGCTGGGCCTTCACCTACGCGACCCAGCCCAACCGGCTCAAGACCCCCCTCGTCCGTGACGAGAAGGGTCACCTGGTCCCGGCCTCCTGGCCCGAGGCGCTGGCCGTCGCGGCCCGCGGCCTGGCCGCGGCGCGGGGCAGGGCGGGCGTCCTGGTCGGTGGCCGGGTCACCGTCGAGGAGGCGTACGGCTACGCCAAGTTCGCCAGGATCGCGCTCGGCAGCAACGACGTCGACTTCCGCGCCAGGCCGCACTCCGCCGAGGAGGAGCGCTTCCTGGCGCACGCGGTCGCGGGCAAGGGCATCGAGATCCGCTACCGCGACCTGGAGAGCGCCCCGGTCGTGCTCCTGGTGGGCTTCGAGCCCGAGGAGGAGTCGCCGATCGTCTTCCTGCGTCTGCGCAAGGCGTGGCGCAAGAAGGGCCTGAAGGTCTTCTCGGTCGCGCCGTTCGCCTCCGAGGGCCTGGCCAAGATGGGCGGCACGCTCGTGCGCACCCTGCCGGGCGCGGAGACCGCGGCCGTCGAGGACCTCGTCTCCGGCGTCTCGCCGATCTCCGAGGAGATCAGGCGGGCAGGCGCGATCATCCTCGCCGGTGAGCGGCTGGCCACCGTGCCGGGCGCGCTCTCGGCCCTGGTACGGCTCGCCGACACCAGCGGCGCCAGGCTCGCCTGGGTCCCGAGGCGGGCGGGGGAGCGCGGCGCCGTCGAGGCGGGCGCGCTGCCGAACCTGCTGCCCATCGGCAGGCCGATCGACGACGAGAACGCCCGCACCGAGGTGGCCAGGGCGTGGAACGTCTCCTCGCTGCCCTCGACCCCCGGCCGTGACACCTCCGCCATCCTGACGGCGGCGCTCGGCGGCGAGCTGGGCGCCCTCGTGGTGGCCGGTGTCGACCCCTACGACCTGGCCGACCCGGAGGCCGCCCTGGCGGCCCTGGAGAACACCCCGTTCATCGTGAGCCTCGAACAGCGCCCCAGCGCGGTCACCGACCGCGCCGACGTCGTGCTGCCGGTCGCCTCGGTGAGCGAGAAGGCCGGCACGTTCGTCAACTGGGAGGGGCGCGGCCGTACGTTCGAGGCGGCCGTCCCGGTCCCCGGCGTCATGAGCGACCTGCGGGTCGTCTCCTCGATCGCCGACCAGATGGACGTCCACCTCGGCCTGCCCGACCCCGCCGCCGCCCGCCGTGAGCTGGCCGCGATCGGCGCCTGGCGCGGCCCGAGGGCCGAGGCGCCGAACGTGGGGGCCTCCCGGACCGCCGCCCCGAAGGAGGGCGAGGCGATCCTGGCCACCTGGCACCGGCTGCTCGACGACGGCCGCCTGCAGGACGGCGAGCCGTACCTCGCGGGCACCGAGCGCGCGACCGTCGCACTGGTCTCCGCCGCGACCGCGGCCGAGGCGGGTCTCACGGACGGCGGTGAGATCACCGTCACCGCCGAAGGCGGCGCGGTGAGCCTGCCGGTCCTGGTCGCCGACCTGCCCGACCGGGTCGTGTGGCTGCCCGCGAACTCCGCGGGCCGTTCGGTGACCCGCGACCTGCGCGCCACGGCCGGTGACGTCGTCAGGCTCGGCGCCGCGACCGCCGCCCAGGTCTCGGGCGCCGTCCGCGAAGTGAATGAGGAGCGGTGAGCGACCAATGAATACGCACTTGCTCGCGGTTGCGGGCGATCCGTCCCTTGCGGACTTCGGCCACGACCCGCTCTGGATCAGCATCATCAAGGCCGTCGTCATCTTCGTCGTCCTGATGCTGGGCGTGCTGTTCGGCGTGTGGTTCGAGCGCAAGCTCATCTCCCGTATGCAGAACCGCTACGGCCCCAACAGGGCCGGTAAGTTCGGCCTTCTGCAGTCGGTCGCCGACGGTCTGAAGATGGGTCTCAAGGAAGACCTCATGCCCAGGACCGTGGACAAGGTGATCTACTTCATCGCCCCGGTCGTCCTGGCGGTCCCGGCCTTCCTCGCCTTCTCGGTCATCCCGATGGGGCCGATCGTCTCGATGTTCGGCGTCAAGACCCCGCTGCAGCTCACCGACCTGCCGGTCGCGGTGCTGCTGGTGCTGGCGATGGCCTCCATCGGCGTCTACGGCATCGTCCTGGCCGGTTGGGGCTCGCGCTCGCCGTACACGATCCTGGGTGGCCTGCGGGCCAGCGCCCAGGTGGTCTCCTACGAGATCGCGATGGGCCTGTCGTTCGTCGGCGTCTTCCTGTACGCCGGGACGCTGTCCACCTCCGAGATCGTCGCCTCGCAGGCCGGAGGCAGGGAGGTCACGCTCGGCGGGCTGACCCTGCAGCTGCCCTCGTGGTACATGGTCCTGCTCATCCCCTCCTTCCTCATCTACGTCATCACGATGCTGGGTGAGACCAACCGGGTCCCCTTCGACCTGCCCGAGGGTGAGGGCGAGCTGGTCGGCGGCTTCCAGACCGAGTACTCCAACTCGCTGAAGTTCGCGGTCATCATGCTCGCCGAGTACGTCAACGTCTTCGTGGTCTCCGCGGTGTCGATCACCCTGTTCATGGGCGGGTGGCGGGCGCCGTTCCCGATCTCCATGTGGGAGGGGGCCAACACCGGCTGGTGGCCGCTGCTGTGGTTCTTCCTCAAGATGGTGCTCGTCTTCTCGTTCTTCATCTGGTGCCGCGCCTCGCTGCCGCGAGTCCGCTACGACCAGCTGATGGCCCTCGGATGGAAGGTCCTCATCCCGGTCAACCTCGGCTGGATCCTCCTGGTGGCGACCATGAAGGCCTTCCAGATCCCGGGCGTCAACAGGCAGCTGATCCTGATCCTGGCCGGCCTCGTGCTGGTCGGGTGCTTCGCGCTGTGGTGGCGCTTCGACAACGTGCTGCAGAAGCGCAGAGACGCCAAGGCGGCCCAGGTCGAGGCGGAGTTCGCGCAGCTCGACGCAGAACCGGCCGCGGGTGGCTTCCCAGTGCCGCCGCTCGACCTGCCGCACTACCACGGGGTAGCGCGCAAGGAGGTTCCCAGTGGGAGCAACTGATTGGCTGAACTCCGTCAAGGGGTTCGGCGTGACCTTCCACACGATGTTCAAGAAGGTCGAAACGGTCAACTACCCCGAGGAGAAGCGGCCGACGGCTCCGCGTTTCCACGGCCGTCACCAGCTCAACCGCTGGCCCGACGGCCTGGAGAAGTGCGTCGGGTGCGAGCTGTGCGCCTGGGCCTGTCCGGCCGACGCGATCTTCGTCGAGGGAGCGGACAACACCGACGAGCAGCGCTTCTCGCCGGGCGAGCGCTACGGGCGCACCTACCAGATCAACTATCTGCGGTGCATCCTGTGTGGCCTGTGCATCGAGGCCTGCCCGACCCGGGCGCTGACCATGACCAACGAGTACGAGCTCGCCGATTCGAGCCGCGAGAGCCTCATCTACACCAAGGAGATGCTGCTGGCGCCGCTCGGTCCCGGCATGGAGGCCCCGCCCCACGCCATGCGTCTCGGCGAGACCGAAGAGGACTACTACCGGCTGGGACGAAACAATGGGTGAGACCATCACGTTCTGGGTGCTGGCGGTGGTCTCCGTCGGCGCGGCCCTCGGCCTCGTCTTCAGCCGCAAGGCGGTCTACTCGGCCCTGATGCTGGGCATGGTCATGCTCTCCCTGGCGGTCCTCTACGCCGTCCAGGACGCGCCCTTCCTGGCCGCGGTGCAGATCATCGTCTACACCGGCGCGGTCATGATGCTCTTCCTGTTCGTGCTGATGCTCGTCGGCGTGGACTCGGCGGACTCACTGGTCGAGACGATCAAGGGACAGCGGTTCTGGGCGGCCGTCGCGGGCCTGGGCTTCGCGGCCCTGCTCGCGCTCGCGGTCGGCAACACGCTGATCGGCCCGGCCAAGGGCCTGGAGAACGCGGTCAAGCAGGCGGGCGGCAACGTGCCCAGCCTGGCCCAGCTGATCTTCACCAGGTACGTCTTCGCCTTCGAGGTCACCTCGGCGCTGCTGATCACGGCGGCGCTCGGCGCGATGGTCCTGGCCCACCGCGAGCGCGTACGGCCCAAGGCCACCCAGCGTGACCTGGCCCGCGCCCGCTTCAGCGGTCCGCAGCCCTCGCCGCTGCCCGGCCCCGGCACCTACGCCCTGCACAACGCCATCGACATGCCCGCCCTGCTGCCCGACGGCACGATCGCGACCAAGTCGATCAACCGGGTGCTCGCCAGGCACGAGGAGGAGGACGGCGTCACGCCGACCGACCCCCGGCGGGCGGCGATCGTCAAGCAGATCCTCGTCGAGGAGCGGCTGGCGGAGCAGGACGTGACCCCGGACGACTCCCACGCGGACGCGCGGGCCGTCGTCGAGGACAACGTCGCTCAGGACTCCTCCCAAGCCGGCACCGAGGACGAAACCGTCACGGACGAGACCGCGACGGGCGAGGCCGTACGGGAAGCCCACCAGGAGGACGGCAAGTGACCACCCACTATCTGGTGCTCTCCGCACTGCTGTTCGCGATCGGCGGCATCGGTGTCCTGACACGACGCAACGCGATCGTGGTGTTCATGTGCATCGAGCTCATGCTCAACGCCTGCAACCTCGCGTTCGTCACCTTCGCCAGACAGCACGGCAACCTGGACGGCCAGATCATCGCGTTCTTCGTGATGGTCGTGGCCGCGGCAGAGGTCGTGATCGGTCTGGCCATCATCGTGATGATCTTCCGAACCCGCAGGTCCGCGTCGGTCGACGACGCGAACCTGCTGAAGTACTAAGAGGTGGCAGGTGCAATCTCTCGCTGAGATCGTCCCGCACTCCGGTGGGGTGGTCGGGGTCTCCTGGCTGATGATCGCGCTGCCGCTGATCGGCGCCGCGATCCTGTTGCTCGGCGGCCGCCGTACCGACCGCTGGGGGCACCTGCTCGGCGTCGCCATGTCGCTGGCCGCGTTCGTCGTCGCGGTGCTGTCCTTCGTCGAGCTGCTCGGTCAGCCGGAGGACAAGCGCCGGATGGCGGTCGAGCTCTACCAGTTCATCCCCGGCGTCGCGAACATGGGCCTGCTGATCGACCCGCTGTCGATCAGCTTCGCCCTGCTGATCACCGGTGTGGGTTCGCTGATCCACATCTACTCGATCGGCTACATGTCGCACGACCCCGACCGTCGCAGGTTCTTCTCCTACCTGAACCTGTTCGTCGCGGCCATGCTGCTGCTGGTGCTCTCCGACAACTACGTCGGGCTGTTCATCGGCTGGGAGGGCGTCGGTCTGGCGTCCTACCTGCTGATCGGCTTCTGGCAGTTCAAGCCCTCGGCCGCGGTGGCGGCGAAGAAGGCCTTCATCGTCAACCGGGTCGGTGACTTCGGCCTCCTGATCGCGATCTTCACGATCTGGACCACGTTCGGCTCGGTCACCTTCAAGGAGGCCTTCGGCGCGGCGGGCGGCGCCTCGGAGGGCACGCTCACCGCCATCGGCCTGCTGCTGCTCCTGGGCGCGTGCGGCAAGTCCGCCCAGCTGCCGCTGCAGTCCTGGCTGCTGGACGCGATGGAGGGCCCGACCCCGGTCTCGGCCCTCATCCACGCCGCGACCATGGTCACCGCCGGTGTCTACCTCGTCGTCCGCTCCGGCGCGTTCTTCGAGGCCGCCCCGACCGCGCAGCTCGTCGTGACGATCGTCGGTGTGGCCACGCTGCTCGCCGGTGCGATCATCGGTTGCGCCAAGGACGACATCAAGAAGGGCCTGGCCGGCTCGACGATGTCGCAGATCGGCTACATGATGCTCGGCGCGGGCCTCGGCCCGGTCGGCTACACCTTCGCCATCGCGCACCTGATCACCCACGGCTTCTTCAAGGCCAACATGTTCCTCGGCGCCGGTTCGGTCATGCACGGCATGAACGACGAGGTCAACATGCGCAAGTACGGTGGGCTGTTCTCGGTGATGAAGATCACCGCGATCACCTTCATGATCGGCTACCTGGCGATCATCGGTTTCCCGCTGCTGTCCGGTTACTTCACCAAGGACGGCATCATCGAGACCGCCATGGAGCACAACCAGATCCTCGGCTGGCTCGCCGTCGTCGGCGCGGGCATCACCGGCTTCTACATGTCGCGGATGGTCTTCATGACCTTCTTCGGCAAGCGGCGCTGGGAGGAGGACGCCCACCCGCACGAGTCGCCCGCCGTCATGACGGTTCCGCTGATCATCCTGTCGATCGGGTCGATCTTCCTGGGCGGTTTCCTGGTCCTGGGCAACCGGTTCATGCTCTTCCTCGGCCCGGCCGTCGGCCTGCCGGAGGAGCTGCCCAGCTTCCACCCCTTCAGCGTCCCCGGCCTGGCCACGCTCGCGCTGGTCGCCGTCGGCGCCGCCTTCGCCTGGTTCAGGTACGGCGCCGCCGAGGTGCCCCGGGTCGCCCCGCGCGGCTCGTTCCTCACCACCTTCGCCCGCCGTGACCTGTACGGCGACGCCCTCAACGAGGCGCTGCTCATGCGCCCCGGCCAGTGGCTGACCCGGCTCGCGGTGTTCTTCGACAACCGAGGCATCGACGGCCTGGTCAACGGGCTGGCCGCGGCGATCGGCGGCACCTCCGGGCGGCTGCGCCGCGTGCAGACCGGCTACGTACGGTCGTACGCGCTGTCCATCCTCTTCGGTGCCGCCGTGGTCGTTGGCGCGCTGCTCTACGTAGGGAACATGTGATGCCCTGGCTCTCGACCCTGATAGCCGTGCCCGTTGTGGGCGCGGTGGGTGTCTCCCTTGTCAAGAGTGACAAGCTCGCCAAGCAGGTGGCCCTCGTGGTCTCGCTGGTCGTGCTGGTCCTGACCGCCGTGATGGCGTTCAGGTTCGACCCGGCCCTGGGCGCCGCGAAGGAGACCCGCTTCCAGTTCGCCGAGGTCTACAACTGGATCCCGGCCTTCGGCGTGCACTACGGCGTCGGCGTCGACGGCATCGCCCTGGTGCTGATCGCGCTGTCGGTCATCCTGGTGCCGATCGTGATCCTGGCCTCCTGGCACGACGCGGACGGCACCGGGGCCGCGGCCCCGCCCAAGCGGTCCGTGAAGACCTACTTCGCGCTGCTGCTGGTGCTGGAAGCGATGATGATCGGCGTCTTCGCGGCGACCGACGTCTTCCTCTTCTACGTCTTCTTCGAAGCCATGCTGATCCCGATGTACTTCATGATCGGGTCGTACGGCGGCGCCCAGCGGTCCTACGCGGCCGTGAAGTTCCTGCTCTACTCGCTCTTCGGCGGCCTGCTCATGCTGGTCGCGGTGATCGCGCTCTACGTGATCGCCGAGAAGGGCACCTTCATGTTCCCCGAGCTGGTCGGGGTCATCCAGGACCCGACCACGCAGAAGTGGCTCTTCCTCGGCTTCTTCATCGCCTTCGCGGTCAAGGCGCCGCTGTGGCCCTTCCACACCTGGCTGCCCGACGCCGCCGCGCAGGCCCCGGCCGGCGCGGCCGTACTGCTGGTCGGTGTGCTGGACAAGGTCGGCACCTACGGCATGCTCCGCTTCTGCCTTGAGCTGTTCCCCGACGCGGCCAAGTTCTTCACGCCGCTGGTGATCACGCTCTCGGTGATCGGCATCATCTACGGCGCGATCGTGGCCATCGGCCAGACCGACATGAAGCGCCTGATCGCCTACACCTCGATCTCGCACTTCGGCTTCATCGCCCTCGGCGTGTTCGCGATGACCACGAACGCGGGCGCCGGCGCCACGCTCTACATGGTCAACCACGGCTTCTCGACCGGTGCGCTGTTCCTGATCACCGGGTTCCTGATCTACCGCCGCGGTTCCAGCCAGATCGCCGACTACGGAGGCGTGCAGAAGGTCGCCCCCGTGCTGGCGGGCACCTTCCTGATCGCCGGGCTCTCCGGCCTTTCGCTGCCGGGTCTGTCGACCTTCGTCAGCGAGTTCATGGTCCTGCTCGGCAGCTACGAGCGCTACGTCGTCCCGACGGTCATCGCGACCACCGGTGTGATCCTGGCCTCGATCTACATCCTGTGGATGTACCAGCGCACGATGAACGGCCCGACGGCGGAGAAGGTCAAGGGCCTGCCCGACCTCGACGCCAGGGAACGGTGGGTGGTCGGCCCGCTGATCGTCATGATCATCGCTCTTGGGTTCTTCCCCAAGCCGGCGCTCGACATGATCAACCCGGCGGTGGACCACACGCTGTCCAACGTCCACATCTCCAACGTCCACATCACTCCGGCCGTCGCTGAGAAGAAGGGGGCCGGGCAGTGAACGGCACCACCATCACCAGCCCGACGATCGAGTACGCGCTGCTGTCCCCGATGCTGATCGTGTTCGGCGCGGCGCTCGTCGGTGTGCTGGTCGAGGCGTTCGCGCCTCGCTACCTGCGCAAGTCGATCCAGATGCCGCTCACGCTGCTGGCGCTGGTCGGCGCGTTCGTCACGACCATCCTGACGGCCCTCAACGGCCTGCCGGAGCGGGCCGCCGCCATGGGCGCGGTCGCGGTCGACGGTCCCGCGCTGTTCATCTGGGGCATCATCCTCATCCTGGCCTTCGTCAGCGCGCTGCTGATCAACGACGACGACCAGTTCGTCGCGCAGGCGGCGGCCGTACCGGGCAGCGTGGACGAGGAGGAGGCGGTCCGCAGCGGATTCGCCCAGACCGAGGTCTACCCGCTGCTGCTGTTCGCGGTCGGCGGCATGCTGCTCTTCCCCGCGGCCAACGACCTGCTGGCCATGTTCGTCGGCCTTGAGGTCATGTCCCTGCCGCTGTACCTGCTGTGCGGCCTGGCCCGCCGTCGCCGCCTGCTCTCGCAGGAGGCCTCGGTCAAGTACTTCCTGCTCGGCGCCTTCTCCTCGGCCTTCTTCCTCTACGGCACGGCCCTGGTGTACGGCTACGCCGGGTCGGTCGACCTGAGGGCCATCAGCGAGTCGCTCGGCAGCGTCTCCGGCCAGCAGACCCTGCTGCTCGTCGGCATCGCGCTGCTCGGCGTCGGCCTGCTGTTCAAGATCGGCGCCGTGCCGTTCCAGGCGTGGAAGCCCGACGTCTACCAGGGCGCGCCGACCGCGGTCACCGCGCTGATGGCCTCGACCGTGCTGGTCGCCGCCTTCGGCGCGCTGCTGCGCGTCTTCTGGGTGGCGCTGGGCAACCTCGACTGGGACTGGCGCCCGGTCATGTGGGGCGTGGCGATCCTGACGATGATCGTCGGTGCGATCCTGGCGATCACCCAGACCGACATCAAGCGCATGCTCGCCTACTCCTCCATCGCGCACGCGGGCTTCATGCTCACCGGCGTGATCGCCACCGGCGCCGCGGAGCAGAACTCCCAGGCGCTGTCGGCGGTCCTGTTCTACATGGCGGCCTACGGCTTCACCACGGTCGGCGCCTTCGCGGTCGTCACCATGGTCCGCGACGCGGGCGGCGAGGCCGGGCACCTGTCCCGGTGGGCGGGTCTGGGCAAGCGGTCCCCGATGCTGGCGGGCATCTTCGCCTTCTTCCTGCTGGCCTTCGCGGGCATCCCGCTGACGAGCGGTTTCTTCGGGAAGTACGCGGTGTTCACCGCGGCGGTCGGCGGCGGGGTGCTGCCGCTGGTCATCGTGGGTGTGGTGAGCTCGGCGATCGCGGCGTTCTTCTACGTCCGCGTGATCGTGCTGATGTTCTTCAACGAGCCCGCGGCGGACGGCCCGAGCATCGCGACGCCCAGCGTCGGCACCTCGGCTGTGGTCGCTCTGGCGGCAGCGGCTACCGTAGTGCTGGGGGTCTTCCCGCAGCCGGTGCTGACTCTGGCGGACCAGGCTGCGTCCGCGTTGTTCATTCGTTAGAGGAGTAGTGCTTCATGGCTGCGCCACCCGTTGTTGATCTCCCGTTCGTCGACGAGCGGTTGGCGCAGGACCTCGCCGACGGACTGGCGGAGGTCGAGAAGCTGCTGCGGTCCTCGGTCGAGAGCCGGGACTCCTTCGTCACGGAGGCGTCCCGGCATCTCATCGAGGCGGGCGGCAAGCGGTTCCGGGCGATGCTCGTGCTGCTGGCGGCCCAGTTCGGCTCATCCGGGGCTTCGGGGGTGGTTCCCGGAGCCGTGGTCATCGAGCTGACCCATCTGGCCACGCTGTACCACGACGACGTGATGGACGAGGCCCCGGTGCGCAGGGGGTCACCGTCGGCCAACGCCCGCTGGGACAACACCGTGGCCATCCTGACCGGCGACTATCTGTTCGCCCAGGCCTCGGAGATCCTCGCCGATCTCGGCCCCGAGGTCATCCGCATCCAGGCGCAGACGTTCTCCCGGCTGGTGCGCGGGCAGATCCGCGAGACCATCGGCCCCCGCGAGGGCGAAGACCCCATCGCCCACTACATCGAGGTGCTGGCCGACAAGACCGGGTCCCTGATCGCCACCTCCGGCCGGTTCGGCGGCCTGTTGAGCGGCGCCGCTCCGGAGGTCGTCGACCGGCTGACCAGGGCCTGTGAGGCGATCGGAATCGGCTGGCAGCTCGGTGACGACCTGCTGGACGTGGCCTCCGAGTCCGCCGAGTCGGGCAAGACGCCGGGAACCGACCTGCGTGAGGGCGTTCACACCCTGCCGATGCTGTACGTCCTGGCCTCGGAGTCGCCGGAGGACGCCCGCCTGCGTGAGCTGCTGGCCGGGCCGGTGGCCGAGGAGGACGTCGAGGAGGCCCTGCGCCTGCTGCGCGCGCACCCGGCCATGGAGCGGGCCCGCGCGGAACTGGTCTCCTGGATCGATCGGGCACGCAAGGATCTCTCCGGCCTTCCGGACATACCCGCCAGAGCCGCCTATCTCGCCCTGTGTGACTACGTCATCGAGCGCTCGGGCTGATCCGCCCATCGGGGCGTACGGCCCCGCTGCGGGCTTTCCAGCGGCTTTCCGGCCAACCCGACTTTTCTGGATTTTTCGTCTTTTGTGGATGGGTGGGCTGTGCCAGCCGGCCCGGCTCCTCAGTGCTCCTCAGTGCTCCTCAGCGGCTCGTCATCCCCGCGGGCTGAGCCGTGACGCTCTCGCGTACGGCGCGGCGGGAGCGCCGGGCCGTACGGAGACCGTCCCAGGTGAAGACCGACAGGGCCAGCCAGACGATCGCGAACCCGACCCAGCGGCTGGCCGGCATGACCTCGTGCACCACGAGGATGCCGACGAGGAACTGCAGAACCGGGGCGATGTACTGCAGCAGCCCGACCGTGGTGAGCGGCACCCGCAGCGCCGACGCCGTGAAGAGCAGCAGCGGGATGGCGGTGATGACGCCCGCCCCGACGAGCAGCAGGGCGTGCCCCAGGCCCTCGGTCCCGAAGGTGTTCTGCCCCTGCCCCTGCAGGAAGGCCAGGTAGCCGAGCGCGGGAAGCAGCAGCACCAGGGTCTCGACGGCCATGCTCTCCGCGGCCCCCACCTGCGCGATCTTCTTGACCAGGCCGTAGGTGCCGAAGCTGGCCGCCAGCGTCAGCGCGATCCACGGCGGCCTGCCGTAGTCGATGGCGAGCAGCAGGACCGCTACGGCGCCGAGCCCGACGGCTCCCCACTGCCACGGCCGCAGGCGCTCCTTGAGCAGCACGACGCCGAACAACACGCTCACCAGCGGGTTGATGAAGTAACCGAGCGCGCTCTCGACCACATGTCCGGCGTTGACCGCGTAGATGTAGACACCCCAGTTGACCGTGATGATCGCGGCGGCGAGGGCGAGGAGGGCGAGCTTCTTCGGGGTGCGCAGCAGTTCGCGGAACCACGACCAGTGGCGCCGCACGGCCAGGATCACGACGACGGCCGCGAGGGACCACACCATGCGGTGGGCGAGGATCTCCAGGGCTCCGGAGGGCTTCAGGAGCGGCCAGTACAGGGGAAACAGCCCCCACATGCCGTAGGCGGCGATGCCGTAGAGGATCCCACGTCGTGATTCAGGCATGTCCCCCATTTTTACTGCTTACGCGATTTAACACAAATTAGTGATACTTGTCCGATGATTAAGGTGTGCTTAAGGGAACACGGGGGCGGCCAGGATGGTTCCTAGCTGGTGAGAACGTGTCAGAAGGAGGTTCGCAGCATGGGCTGGCTGTTCGGCAAGGACAAGACTTCCATGGTCGTCCCGGAGAACGCGCTGCCGGGCCGTACCACCCCGATCGCGGTGCCCGCACGCCACGCGGTCCTCGACGCCCCGCTGGCTCCGCCGTACCCCGAGGGAACCGAGATCGCCGACTTCGGCCTGGGCTGTTTCTGGGGCGCCGAGCGCAAGTTCTGGCAGACCCCGGGCGTGGTCTCCACCTCGGTCGGCTACGAGGGCGGTTACACGCCCAACCCGACCTACGAGGAGGTGTGCACCGGCCAGACCGGCCACACCGAGGTCGTCCGCGTGATCTTCGACCCGTCCCGCGTCTCCTACGAGGAACTGCTGCGCGTCTTCTGGGAGAACCACGACCCGACCCAGGGCATGCGCCAGGGCAACGACGTCGGCACCCAGTACCGCTCGGCGATCTACTACCACTCGCCCGAGCAGGAGAAGTCCGCCCTGGCCTCCCGCGACGCCTACCAGAAGGTGCTCGACGAGGCGGGCTACGGCAGGATCACCACGGAGATAGCCCCCGCGGGCGACTACTACCACGCCGAGGACTATCACCAGCAGTACCTGTACAAGGTCCCCAACGGCTACTGCGGCATCGGCGGCACGGGCGTGGCCTGCCCGGTGGGCCTGGTGCCGACCGAGGAGTAGCTCTCCAAGGAGTACCGGTCTTCGGATGTGGGGCGCTCCGTTGTTCGGTCCGCGTCGCGGTGAGACCACGTGTGTCGGGCACCGCCTGGTTACACTCGACGCATGAGCGTGATGCGTGAGGAACTGCACCACCTGGTGGACTGCCTGCCCGAGGAGAAGGTGGCCCCTCTGCTTCGCCTTGTGCGTGACCAGTTCGATGAGCGGCCGGTCATCCGTGACCTGCCGTTCATCGGGATGCTTGAGGCCGAGCCAGATTTCGCGGAACGCTCTGAAGAGATCTTGCGCTCGGAGGACAATCACTCTTTGTGATCGTCATCGATTCAGGGCCTTTGGTCGCAGCAGTCAACATCCGGGACCGGTATCACGACCTCTGCGCCAGGCTTCTGCGGAGCCACTCCGGTCCGCTTCTCGTTCCCACGACGGTCGTTACGGAAGTCTGTCAGCTCATAGAGAGACGGCAAGGAAGCAAGGCGGAGGCGGCGTTTCTCAGCTCCTTTCGGGCTGGGTTGGTTCTGGTCCAGGTCACCACCGAGGATCTGGACCGGATGAGCGAGCTTGTGGAGGTGTACGCCAACCTTCCGCTGGGTGCTGTCGACGCCTCCGTGGTCGCAGTAGCTGAGCGGCTTGGCTTGACCGAGGTGGCCACACTCGATCGCCGTCATTTCACCGTCGTACGCCCCTGGCATGTGGATGCATTCACTCTCCTGCCCGAACGGCTCTAAACACGAGATCGAGGACGCGTCTGGTGTCCTGTACGCGTATCGGTTACTGCGGTTTGGGTAGGACGGGGTGGCCTGCCCGGTGGGCCTGGTGCCGACCGAGGAGTAGCTCCACGGCGCTCCGCCGTATGGTTCGCGCTCAACTTTCTGGACACGGGTCGTCTGCTGTCCGGTCATGGTTGATCTGAGGTCGTCCGTCGTATCGGCTGTCGCCTGCGACTCGGTGAGGGTGTACAGCGGTGCGGCTCATGATGTCGGCCTTGCCGACCGGTAGCGGTGTCCACTTCTCGGGAACAGGGCTTGAGGATCCTTGTGTCACCGAGAAGTGGTACCAAAAAATGGTACCGTCGGTCGTATGGCTGAGACACGGCTTCGGCTGCCGGATGAGACGTACGAGCAGATCAAGCAGATCGCCGGGGATGACGCGCAGAGTGTCAACTCGACGATGGTGGTGGCCATCGAGGAATACATCGCCCGACGGAGGCGAGAGCGCTACCAGACGATGGGCCGGAAGATCGCTGAGCGAGACCGGGAGTTGCTGGAGCGGCTCGCTCGATGACGCTCTATCCGACGACCTCGGACCTTCTCGCCTTGGCCGAGGTGGTGCTGCCCGAGGTCCTTCTCCGCGACGGCGGCCAACTGCACGCAGCCGTGCTGCGCCCGCAGACCACCGTCTTCGGCGAAGACGCCTATCCGGACCTGTGGGAGAAGGCTGCGGCTCTGATGCAGAGCATTCTGATCGGGCACCCTCTGGTGGACGGTAACAAGCGGCTCGCCTGGGCGGCGTCCGTCGCCTTTCTGGAGGACAACGGGGAGATCCTGGAGTATCAGGACGTGGACGAAGCCGAAAGGCTCGTCATCGCCGTGGCGACGGGCGAGCTGGAGGACATCCCCGATCTGGCGCAGCGACTTCGCAAACTTCGTGAGTGAAGACCGACGCACGATTGGGTTCGCCACCTCACCTTTGACGAACTGCGCGCCTTCACCCTCGAACTGGTGGAGGCGCTCTCCGACGCCGCGGAACTGGATGTCGACCTCACCACACAGGAGGTCATCGCGGGCTGGCGGGCGACCGCTCGGATCAAGGCCGATCCCGCCCATCCCGCCCATTACGCCCAGGCTCGCAAGGCCACAGGCGGTGACTACGGGCCGGTAGAGGTTTCGGCGTGAGCCCGAAACGCGGTGACCGGGTCACGGTCCCGCCTCCGGATGACGAATGGGGCATCCGGTTCGGTGCCAGTGATGCGGTCAAGGGGTGGGAGGAACTGTGCCGCCACGCCCTGGGCAACACACGCCGATGTTTCGAGGCACCGCGCGCCGATCTCCGCTCACGAGCGGATCACGAGCGTCGACATCGCCTACGCGGTGACCTCGCGACTCATCGTCATAATGGCCAGGACCTGGAGCAATGGGAATTCGAGGTCACCAGCGGCGGGCGCGTCCGCTATGCCATCGATGACGCCACTCGCACTGTCTGGATCGTCCATGCCTCACCCCGTCACCCGAAAGTCACCGACACCTGAAGCCGGAGGCGGGGAGCCGATCAGGTGATCCTTTGTCCGGACCGCGACAGTTGTCCGGATCAAGATCGAAAAGAGGGAGAGCCGGTGAGGTGGGAGCAGGGGCGTGCCGCACTTGAGGGCATGCTCGGCCGCGGTGAGATCGAAAGAGTGGCGGCGAGCCGAGCACAGGCGGAGGAACTGCTGGCTCAGGCCCGAAAACACAGGTGACGGCTCGCCTTGCGATGGAATCGGATCCGAGTGGCCGGTGTCGGCCGAGGAGCGGCTCCGCGCCTCTCGCCGTACAGCTCGCCCGGGGACGAGCCGTTCCGCTGCCTGGACTTCATCCGGTAGTTCGGCGGCGGATCAGCGGACGGTTCCCCAACCGCCACCCGGATGCCGGGTCACGGGCCGGTGCGGAAGCGTCGTGGGCACCGGAGATCGGCCGTGGACCTCCGTACGGCGAGCCGTTCGGCGAGGTGGCGCGTTCCGCCGCCGCGAACGGTCGTGCGTCCTGCAGCAAGATCCAAGTCGCTTGCAATCGCGGTCCGGAATCCTGCTGCCGTACATCACACCGGGCCGTCACGCAGGAGCGTCATGCGCCGGGGCAGGTTCATGCCGGGGAATCGCAAGGACCACGAGGCGTCCGGCAAGCTGCCGCGACCCCGTCGCTCCTTCTGCTGACGCGATCACCGGCGGGTGATCGACCGGGTCGGGTTCGGCGGTGCGGGCCCTCGAACGGGATCGCGAACGGCGGCCCTCGAACGAGATGGGGAGGCAGTGGACACAGGCATCATGCCATTGGTCGGGATCGTGTTCGGAGCGGTGTTCATCGGGACCAGCGTCCGCACCATCACCGTTGGACGGTGGTTACGGCGGCACGGGGCGCGGGTGCCGGGCGTCGTCGTGAGACTGCGCCGGTCCGGCGGCCATCACAGGGGTGTGTACTACCCCACCCTGCGGTTCCAGACGGTGCAGGGTTCCGTGGTGGAGACCGAGTCGGATCTGGGCTTCAACCCGTCGCCGGTTCGTCCGGGCCAGCAGGTCATGGTGGTCTACGACCCCGAGCGGCCCCAGCGTGTCCGTGTGGACGGGATGGGCGGCGGTGGCGTGCTTCACGGCGCGCTGTTCCTGATCGTCGGGGCGGCCGTCCTGGTGGTCTCCCTGTTCTTCGCGGTCAGGGCCTGGTTGTGAGGACGACCACTGCGGCATCGGGGGCGCCGACGTCCGGCTGGGGCTCGTCCGGGTCCCACGGTGCGGAGGTACGGTCTCGGGCCGTTCGGGGTCTCACATCGCTGTCCTGTGGAGGAAGTCGACGACGCGGGTGTTGAGGTCGGCGGCCTCGTGCCACGGCATCGCGTGGTGGGACAGGCCCGGCAGTACCGCGATCTCCGCGTGGGGGAGCAGGCGTGCGGCGGCGGACGCGACGCGGTGCGGGAAGTGCGCCCTGCCGTCGCCGGCGAGGAGGATCAGGGTCGGAGTCGTGAGCGCGCGCAGCGATCCGGGCTTGGGCCGCCTCCCGGTCACGATCCTCGTGTCCGGGAACTCCGCGGCCAGTCCGTAGAGCCGCAGCCAGGCGGGGTCGGCGTGCGCGCCGCCGGTCTCCCATGCCAGGAACGCCCGCGCGCGCGAGGCCGTCGGCCGCGTGAGGGACGGCAGCGCGCGTGCCAGGTATCCCGCCCGGAACCCTCCGAAACACTGCGTCGGATCGAGCAGGACGAGCCGCCGGACCCGCCGGGGCGCGTGGAGACCGTACGTCAGGGCGATCCATGCGCCGTAGGAGTGTCCGCACACCGCGGCGTTCTCGACCCCGAGTCCGTCGAGTACCCCGTCCAGCCAGCCGAGCAGGTCGCGGACGTCGCGAGGGGGACGTTGGCCTCGGATGCTCCGTCCCGGCTCGCCGATGCGGTCCACGGCGTACACCCGGTGGCGGTGCGCGAACGCGGCGACGTTGGCGAACCACATCGCCGCCGTGGTGCCACCGCCGTGCAACAGGACCAGCGGTGGGCCGTCCGCGGGGCCGCACGCGTTCACCCGTGTCGTGCCGTACACCGACGGCAGGTCGATCGACTCGACCCGGACCGGCCAGCGCCCGAGGACCGTGTCGTAGGCGGAGAGGAAGGCCGTGTTCCCGTCGTCGGACATGCCCACCCCGATAAGTGTCTCGCTCGGCAATAATCTCGTTGAGCGAGATAATGCCATACTGGGGCGGTGACGAGAAGTCGGGAGGGCGGCGGGGACGTGTACGAACAGGACGCCGGGATGCGGGTGGTCCATCTGCTGCGCGCCATCACCGTGGAACTCGACCGCATGGGAGAGAGGTTCGCCGCCGGACACGATCTTCATCCGACCGATGTGCGCGCGCTCATCTGCCTGCTGGACGCCGCCCGTACGGGCACGCCCGCCACCCCGGGAACGCTGGGGGCGAGTCTCGGCCTCAACTCCGCGGGTACCACGGCGGTGGTCGACCGGCTGGAAAGACTCGGTCACGTACGCCGGGAACGCGACACCCGGGACCGTCGGCGGGTGCTGCTGAAAGTGGACGAGAGCGCCGTCGCGCTCGGATGGGGCTTCTTCGGCCCGCTCATCCACGAGATCGTCGCCGTCATGGGCCGGTTCGACGCCGCGGAGCAGGCGACCATCGAGCGCTTCCTCGGCGTTGTGCACGAGGCCGTCGCCCTGGGGCGAACCGCCCAGGACTAGGTCCTGTTTCGAAGTCCGGTGTGTCGGGATCGCTAAGTAAGTGAGGTCTCCGGTAGATGGGTTGATCGACCAAGAACAACCAGTACCGGAGACCTCGTGGCCACTCTAGTGGTGTCGCGGCGGTTCGATCTGAGCGATGAGCAATGGGCGCGGCTGGAACCACTGCTGCCTGCGCCCGTCCGATCGGGTCGGCCGTCTGTGTGGACGAAGCGGCAGCTCATCGATGGGATCCGGTGGCGGGTCCGGGTCGGGGCGCCCTGGCGCGACGTCCCGGAGCACTACGGCACCTGGCAGGCGGTGTACTCGCTGTTTCGCCGGTGGCAGCGGGCCGGGATCTGGGCGAGGATCATCACCAGACTGCAGGCCCGGGCGG